>CAZNMK010000088.1:0-8946 GCA_964574045.1 uncultured Roseovarius sp.
GCGTGCGCGCGGCAGGTGCCCTGCTGATGGCCCGGGTGGTGCGCCACCATGCCGACGGGCTGACGGAACTCGACGCCGGCGGGGTACCGATGTTCCTGCCGCATATCGACCGCGAGTCGGGCCACGAGGTGCGCCTGCGCATCGCCGCCCACGAGGTGATCCTGTCGCGAGAGGCGCCGCAGGGGCTGTCGGCGCTCAACATCCTGCCCGGCCGGGTGGCGGCGTTGCGCGAGGGCGCCGGGCCGGGGATGCTCGTCTCGCTCGACACCGCCGCCGGCACGTTGCTGGCGCGGGTCACGCGGCGGTCGGCCGAGGCGCTGGCGCTGGCCCCCGGCGTGCGCTGCCACGCGGTGATCAAGACGGTGGCCATCGCGCCGCTGGATGTGGGCGGGGTCTGAGCGGCGCGCCCGAAGGGGGACGGGCGGGATCGGGCGCGATCCGGATCGCAAGCGATCCGGGGGCGGTCAGCCGATGTTGCGAACTTGAGATTCAGGTGACTGGTACGGCAACGTTGTACGCGCCTGCAGATGGGCAGGCAGGCGCGTTCCCGGCGGTGCCGCCGGGCGAGACGATGGCGGGACGGCGCCCAACACCCCTGTCGCGGCACGGATTGCCGAAACCCGCCGGGACAAAACTGATTTCTTGACGCGCGCCCGGCCTATGGCCGACACTGGCGGAACCGATCCCGCCGCAACGGGGCCGAGCCCGGCCCAGACCCCGGCCGGCGGGCGGGGCAGATCGACAGGCATCGCGGGCCGCGGCGGCCACTCGCCGACCCCTGCGCCGACCGGGCAGCGCAAGACGTTCGCGGGTTTGGCAAAAAGGGAGGTACATCATGCGGGTCTTCACGGTCCTCGGACCATCGCAATCGGGCAAAACCACGCTCATCGACGGCCTTGTCGGGCTGGAGGACGGGCGCCCGCAGGTTCTGGATATTCCCGGCGTGGCGCGGGTCACGCAGTTCGGCTTCATGGGCGACGACTGGACGGCGGTCGACATCGCCGGCGGGGCCGAGAACCTCTCCACCGCCGGGCCGGCGCTGGCGGGGTCGGATGCGGCGGTGCTCTGCGTCGGGGCGGATCCTCAGGCCGCGGTGCTGGCGGCCCCCTATTTCCGGCTGATCGAGGAGGCAGGGATTCCCTGCTTTCTTTTTGTCAACCGGGTCGATGCCGCCGAAGGCCGCATCAGCGAGGTGATCTCGGCGCTGCAGGCCTATTGCCGCCACGGTATCGCGCTCAGGCAGGTGCCGATCCGCGAGGGCGGGCAGATCGTCGGCGCGGTCGACCTGATCTCGGAACGGGCCTGGCAATACCGCGAGGGCGAACCGTCGCTCCTGGTGGAAATCCCCGAGGCGGTGCAGGGCCGCGAGAAGGAGGCCCGCGCGGAGCTTCTCGAGGCGCTGGCGGACTACGACGACGCGCTGCTGGAACAGCTGATCGAGGATCAGCAGCCGCTCACCGGCGACATCTACCAGACCGCGACCTCGGTGCTGCAGCATCATGACCTGGTGCCGGCGCTGCTGGGCTCGGCGGAACATCGCAACGGCATGCTGCGGTTGATGAAATCGCTGCGCCACGAGGCGCCGGGCGTCGAGGCGGCCGCCGGGCGGCTGGCGCAGGAGGGCGACGCGCCGCTGGCGGCGGGCCTGCTCGCCGATCACGTCAAGCACCTGGGCAAGACCGTGCTCATCCGCGCGCTGGGGCCCGGGGTGGGCAACGGCCAGATGCTGGCGGGCAGGACCGTGGGCAGCATCGCCGGGCTCGATGCCAAGACGCCGCAGCCGGAACTGGCGCCGGGGCAGGTGGGGCTGACGATGAAGTCCGACCACCTGTCGGTGGCGCAGGCATTCAAAGCCGAAGAGGCAGAGCCGCTGCCCGGCTGGGCGCAGGCGCATGTGCCGGGCTACCGGCGGCTGATCGAGCCCGCGCACGAACGCGACGAGGCGCGCCTGTCGGCAGCGCTGGAACGGCTGACCGAGATCGATGCGGGTATCTCGGTCGAACAGGATCCGCAATCGGGTCACGCGGTTCTGGCCGCGCAGGGGCCGCAGCATTTTCGCCGCTGCCTGGCCAAGCTGTCGGACGGGTTCGGCATCGAGGTGAGCGAACAGCCCGTGCCGCCGGCCTACCGCGAAACGCTGCGCAAGCCGGTGACCGTTCACCACCGCCACCGCAAGCAGTCGGGCGGCGCCGGTCAGTTCGCCGACGTGGTGATCGAGGTCCGCCCGCTGCCGCGCGGCGGCGGCGAGACCTTCGACGAGACGGTGAAGGGCGGCGTGGTGCCGCGCAACTATATCCCCGCGGTCGAGAACGGCGTGCGCGAGGCGCTGGCCGCGGGTCCGCACGGTTATCCGGTCGTCGATGTCGCGGTGACGCTGACGGACGGCAAGCACCACAGCGTCGACAGCTCGGATTTCGCCTTTCGCACCGCCGGCAAGAACGGCATGAAAGAGGCGATGGCCGAGAGCGGAACCACGGTGCTGGAGCCCATTGCACAGGTGTCGATCCATGTTCCGTCGGTCTATGCCGGCGGGCTGGTGCCGACGATCTCGGGCATGAAGGGGCAGGTTCTGGGTTTCGAGGGGCACCCCAACGCCGCCGGATGGGATGTCTTTCGCGCCATGCTGCCGATGACCGCGCTCGACGATCTGACCAACGCGCTGGCCAGCGCGGCGCGCGGCACCGGCTGGTTCGAGGCCGAGTTCGACCACTACACCGAACTGCGTTCGGACGAGCTGGTGCGCGCCTGATGCCGTCCGATGGCGGCCCGGCGAGGCCCCGGGCCAGGCCCGGGGCGGCCATGCCGGGCACCCTGTCGGATCGCACGGGCCGCCACCCGCCCCGGGCCTGGCCCGGGGCCTCGCGAAGCGGATGGCACGCCGTCTCGGGGCGCGCCCGGCGGCGGCGTCAGGCCGGTCCGGCCGGACGCGCGCTCAACCGCGCAGGGCGGCCAGCGCCTCGGCCAGGTCGAGCGCGCCGTCATAGAGCGCGCGCCCCGAGATCGCGCCGTCGAGGGGTGCGCCGCAGTCGCGCAGCGCGATCAGGTCGTCGAGCCGCGACACCCCGCCCGAGGCGATCACCGGGATTGTCACCGCGCGCGCCAGCGCCGCCGTCGCCGCGACGTTCGGCCCCTGCATGGCGCCGTCGCGGTCGATGTCGGTATAGACGATCGCGGCGACGCCCGCGTCCTGAAACGAGCGTGCCAGCTCGGTGGCGTCGACCTCGGTTTCCTCGGCCCAACCGCGGGTCGCCACGCGCCCGGCCCGCGCGTCGATCCCGACCGCCACCTGCCCGGGAAATTCGTGCGCCGCCTCGCGCACCAGGGCGGGGTTCTCCACCGCCACGGTGCCCAGGATCACGCGCGCGAGCCCCTTTTCCAGCCAGCGTTCGATCGTCGCCATGTCGCGGATGCCGCCGCCCAGCTGGGCCGGGACCGGGGCCACGGCGAGGATCGCCTCGACGGCGGCCGCGTTTACCGGCGCGCCGGCGAAGGCGCCGTTGAGGTCGACCAGGTGCAGCCACTCGCACCCGGCGGCGACAAAGGCCGCCGCCTGCGCGGCCGGGTTGTCGTTGAAGACGGTGGCGCGGTCCATCTCGCCGCGCAACAGGCGCACGGCCTGACCGTCCTTGAGGTCGATGGCGGGGTAGAGGATCATCGCTGCGCTCCGCGAAAATGGCTGGCCGGGCTTTTGCACGTTGCGTCACGGAATGCAACGCGACCCCACGTCAGCCTTGATCGCGCGGACCGCGCGGCAACAGACTGTGCGTCAGGCAAGGAGGAGACCGAAATGAAGACCATCGCACTGGCCGCCGCAGCGGCGCTGATCGGTGCCGGGGCGGCGCTGGCCGACCCGGCCGAGGGACGCTGGCGCACCCAGCCCGGCGATACCGGCGGCTATCTGCATGTCGATGTCTATGGCTGCGGCGCGGTGCTGTGCGGCGTGATCCGCAAAGCCATCGGCAAGGACGGCACCGAGCGCACCGACTACGAACACCTCGACAAGCGCATGCTGTGGGACATGCAGCCGCAGGGCGGCGGCGCCTATGGCGGCGGCAAGATCTGGGCCCCCGACCGGGACAAGACCTACAATTCGAAGATGCAGCTCAGCGGCGACAGCCTGTCGGTCGAGGGCTGCGTTCTGGGGTTCTGCCGCGGCCAGACCTGGACGCGGCTGCGCTAATCATGCGGAATCAAAATTCATTTCATTGACATCGGGCCGCAACACAGGTTCGCGCCCGCGCCGTGCCGGGGGCGCTCTGCTGGCGCGACGGTGGGCGCATGACCGCCGATTGCAGACGTCCGGCGCGATGCGCAGTAGCGTCTACCTGGCGATGCCGACCCGGTTGCGCCCGGCGCGCTTGGCGCCATAGAGCGCCTCGTCGGCGGCGGCGATGGCGGCATCCATCGCCGCGGGGCTTTCCACGTCCGCGACCCCGAAACTGGCGGTCACCGGCAGGCGTTCGCCCTCGATCAGCACCGGCTTTTCGCGCAGGCGGGCGCACAGCCGTTCGGCCACGCACGCGCCCTCTGCCAGCGTGGTGCCGGGCAGCAGGATCAGGAATTCCTCGCCGCCGAAGCGCGCGACCACATCCTCGCGCCGGCAATTGCGGATCAGCGTCGTCGCCACCTGCCTGAGCGCGGTGTCGCCGGCGAGATGGCCGAAGCGGTCGTTGAACGCCTTGAAATGGTCGATGTCGGCGACGATCAGCGTCATCGGCACGTTGCCGATTTCGGCCGCGCGCTCGTAGAACCGGGCGCGGGTCACCGCCCCGGTCAGCGGATCGTGCAGCACCGCCTGCCGCAGATCGAGGGTCAGACGGTGGATATCGCGCAGCCTGAGCCCGACGGCAAACGATGCCGGTGCCGCCAGCGCCAGCGTCATGGCCGTGCCGGGAAACCGCATCTGCGCGATCAGGTCGGCCGGGATCATCGCGCTTTGCAGCGCCAGGTTGCCGAGCACCGCCGCCGCGGTGGCGGTGACCGAGAACGTGCGCACGTCGCGCAGGTCCCGCAACAGCAGTTCCATGGCGTATTCCCACTCTTTCCCGCCTGCGAGTCTGCCGCTCAATCCTTAACCGAGCGACAAGACCGGCGCCGTGCGGGCGCAGAATAATGCGGCGCATTTGACGCAAGGCGGACGGGTTCCGCCCGTCCGATGCGGGGCCGGCCTGTCCGGGCGGCAGATCCCAAAGGCGCATGCCGCGTTCGACCGCGGATGACCGCGCGCGCCGCGTATTCATCCGCACGCGGCTTTTTTCTTGCCGCGAATCCGCGCATGCTCTGCCCCGGAACGCCCCCGGGAGGGGACAGAGGGAAGGGGCACATGCACAAGCTTCTCGTCTTTACCGACATCCATATCACCGCGCCGGGCGAGACCATCATCGGCCTCGACCCGCTGACCCGGTTTTCCCGCTGCCTGGCGCATGCCCTGGCCCATCATCCCGACGCGGCGCGCATCGTCATCGCCGGCGACCTGACCCATACCGGCGCCGCCGCCGAATACGCCCGCCTGCACGAGGCCCTTGCCGGCTGCCCGGTTCCCGTCGCGATGACGCTGGGAAACCATGACCGGCGCGCCGCCTTTCGCGCCGCCTTTGCCGACGTGCCGGTCGATCCCGCCGGCTTTGTCCAGAGCGTGCACGATCTCGGCGGCTATCGCCTGATCCTGCTCGACACCGCCGACGAAGATGCCGGCATCGTCCATGGCGGCCGGCTATGCGCCGCGCGGCTCGACTGGCTCGACGCCGCGCTCGATGCGGCCCCCGCAACGCCTGCGGTTCTGTTCCTGCATCATCCCCCCATGGCGACGGGATTTGCCGGCATGGACCGTATCGGCCTGACCAACCGCGACGAACTGATCGGGCGTCTGTCCCGCCATTCCCAGCTGCGCCAGATCGTCGCCGGACATATCCACCGCACCATCATGGGCAGCGCCGGCGGCGTTCCCACCGCCATCCTGAAAAGCCCCTGCCACCAGATGCCGATGATCCTCGACGATACCGGCCACAGCCTGTCGGTGGACGAGCCCGGCGCCTATGGCATCGTGCTGCTGACCGACGGCGGCGTGATCGTTCACACCGAGGACGTGCCATAGCCCCCGAGCGCACAGGTGCCATGGGCACAAAAACGGCGCGAGGCGAAAATTGGGGCTTGCAGCCCCGCGCCAGACTTTATATCTGCCTCTCACCCAAGGATGCGGGCGTAGCTCAGGGGTAGAGCATTACCTTGCCAAGGTAAGGGTCGTGAGTTCGAATCTCATCGCCCGCTCCACTAAACCCGGAATTCGATCACATGGATGCCGTGGCGCGCGCGCGCGGCCTGTGCGCGGCATTGCGACCGCAGCATCGTGCAGCGAATCGCCTTGCGCCGGCGCCGCCCCCGCTGCGCCGGCCAAGCTGCCCGCGGCGAGCATCACGGCGCTTTCATTCGCGGCCGATCTCCATTATAGGGGCGCATCCGCGACGTGATGCCCCTGACCCCGGGCGCATGAAAAGGATGAGGGGTCGGCGGCAATGGGGCCGCCATTGAAACGGGGGACTTGGGATACGCCCGAGAGCGCCCCCAGACAGGAAACGACATATGTTCAACGAAGTGAAGAAGACCATGCAGTGGGGCGAAGAGACGCTCACACTGGAAAGCGGCCGTGTCGCCCGGCAGGCCGACGGATCGGTCATCGCCACCCTCGGCGAGACCACGGTGATGGCCAACGTGACCTTTGCCAAGGAGCCGAAGGAGGGGCAGGATTTCTTTCCCCTCACGGTTCACTACCTCGAAAAATACTATGCCGCGGGCAAGGTGCCCGGCGGATTTTTCAAGCGCGAGGCGCGTCCGACCGAGAAAGAGACGCTGACCGCGCGGCTGATCGACCGCCCGATCCGGCCTCTGTTCGCGCCCGGCTTCAAGAACGAGGTGCTGGTGATGTGCACGGTGCTGAGCCACGATCTCGTGAACGATCCCGACATCGTGGCGATGATCGCGGCGAGCGCGGCGCTGACCATCTCGGGCGTGCCGTTCATGGGACCGATCGCCGGCTGCCGCGTGGGCTATGCCGACGGCGAATACGTCCTCAACCCCGATGTCGAGGACATGCATCAGCTGCGCCTCAACCCCGAGCAGCGGCTCGATCTGGTGGTCGCGGGCACCCGCGACGCCGTGATGATGGTCGAATCCGAGGCCTATGAGCTGTCGGAGGACGAGATGCTGGGCGCGGTGACGTTCGCGCACGAGCAGATCAAGCCGGTGATCGACCTGATCGTGTCGCTGGCCGAGGAATGCGCGAAAGAGCCCTTCGACTATACCCCGCCGGATTACTCCGCGCTCTTCGACGCGGTCCGGGGCGCGGGCGAGGAGCGGATGCGCGCCGCCTATGCCATTCTCGACAAGCAGGAGCGCCAGGCGGCGGTGGCCGACGTCAAGGCGACCGTTATCGCGGCGTTGAGCGAGGACCAGCAGGCCGATCCAAACCTGCCGGCGGCGCTGAAAAAGCTCGAATCGGCGGTGCTGCGCGGCGACGTGGTCAAGTCGGGCAAGCGCATCGACGGCCGGGCGCTGGATCAGGTGCGCCCGATCAACGCCGAAACCGGCTTTCTGCCGCGCACGCACGGCTCGGCGCTCTTCACCCGCGGCGAGACGCAGAGCCTGGTGGTGACGACGCTGGGCACCGGCGACGACGAGCAGATCATCGACGCGCTGCACGGCAATTTCCGCTCGAACTTTCTGCTACACTACAACTTCCCGCCCTATTCGGTGGGCGAGGCGGGGCGCGTCGGCCCGCCGGGACGGCGCGAGATCGGGCACGGCAAGCTCGCCTGGCGGGCGCTGCAGGCGGTGCTGCCGGCGCCGACCGATTTTCCCTACACCGTCCGCGTGGTCAGCGAGATCACCGAATCGAACGGCTCATCCTCGATGGCCTCGGTCTGCGGTGGCTCGCTTTCGATGATGGACGCGGGCGTGCCGCTCAAGGCGCCGGTCGCCGGCGTGGCGATGGGGCTGGTGCTCGAGGATGACGGCTCCTACGGTATCCTGACCGACATCCTGGGCGACGAGGACCACCTCGGCGACATGGATTTCAAGGTCGCGGGTACCGACAAGGGCATCACCTCGCTGCAGATGGACATCAAGGTCGCGGGCATCACCCCCGAGATCATGAAGGCGGCGCTGGCGCAGGCCCGCGACGGCCGGCTTCACATCCTGGGCGAGATGGCCAAGGCGCTGAGCGAGGCCGGCGATTTCTCGATCCACGCTCCGCGCATCGAGACCATGACCGTGCCCACCGACAAGATCCGCGAGGTGATCGGGTCGGGCGGCAAGGTCATCCGCGAGATCGTCGAGGTCTCGGGCGCCAAGGTCGACATCAACGACGACGGCGTCATCAAGATCGCCTCGCCCAACGGCGAAGCGATCAAGAAGGCGCACGACATGATCCACGCCATCGTCGCCGAGCCCGAAGAGGGGCAGGTCTACAAGGGCACCGTGGTCAAGATCGTCGATTTCGGCGCCTTCGTGAACTTCTTCGGCAAGCGCGACGGGCTGGTGCATGTCAGCCAGATCGAGAACCGCCGCCTGAACCACCCCTCGGACGTCCTCAAGGAGGGTCAGGAGGTCTGGGTCAAGCTGCTGGGCTTCGACGACCGCGGCAAGGTGCGCCTGTCGATGAAGGTGGTCGACCAGGAGACCGGCGAGGAAGTGAAGAAAGAGGAGAAGGCCGAGGGGTAAACCCCCGGCCTCGACGGCGGCAGGGATCCCGGCTCAAACGCCGGCCTGCCGTCGAACGTGCCCCAGCGCAGGCTCGAGCGCCCGGTGCGACTCATGCGTCCATGGGCGCCCCCTCGCCGGAACCGGCGAGGGGGTTGCCGTTTCGGTGTCCGGAGCGTGGGATTCTGCCGCCATTCCCGGCACCCAGAACGAAGCCCCGCGCCCGAACCGAGGGGTGGGCGAGAAGCGCCC
>CAZNMK010000089.1:0-8936 GCA_964574045.1 uncultured Roseovarius sp.
GACGTGGTGCCGATATCGACGGCGACGCCGTAAAGCGCCTGCCGCCGCCCCGGCAGCAGCTGAACCACCTCGCGTCCCCGGTAGAGGGTGGCGGTGACCTCGCGGTGAGTGTCGAAGCCCGGCTGGCGCGAATACTCCGCCAGCACCGGCAGGGGGATGGTGCAGCTGCGCCTGCCGGTGGCCGCCGCGATGGCCCGCTCGAGGCGCGTCTTCAACGGCACCGGGTCGGCCATCGTGGCGGTCCCGACCGTCACGCCGACACGGCTGACGACGGGCCGGGCCTTGACCCTCGAAACCGTAAAGGGCTTGCGCGGCGGCGACCTGACGGCCTCGCTTTCCGGCGGTATCGCGACGGTCGCGCCATCCACGACCTCGGCCATGCAGGCGAGACGATAGATGCGGCCGCCCGCGTCGCGCGGCAGCAGGTCCCTTTCCTCGTCGCTGACCGGCGACAGCGCGTCGGCCGCGCGGCCCTCGGGGTCGATTTCGACCAGGCAGCTGCCGCACTTGCCGCGGCCGCCGCACACCGACTTGATGCCGACGCCGCCTTTCCAGGCCGCGGTCAACAGCCGCTCTCCGGCCTCGACGTCGACGGCGCGCGCGCCGGGCTGAAAGACGATGCGTGGCATTGGCGGCCTCTTCTGCCTGCGGATCAGGCGACGATGCGCCCGGCCTGGACCCCCTCGAGGAACGCCATGCAGTATTCGTCGCGGCCCAGCACCGCCTCTGCCGCGCGCATAGCTGTCATCAGGTGGGTATCGGTCGGATCGATAATGGCGGAATCCATGCCGCGCCCCATCGCCGCGACCAGGAAGGTGCGGTTCACCAGCGCCCGCGCCGGCAGGCCGTGGGACACATTGGTCAGCCCGCAGATCGTGTGCACGCCGGGATAGCGGCGCATGATCTCGCCGATGGCGTCGACGGTGGCCAGCGCGGATGCGGAATCGACCGCGACCGGAAACACCAGCGGATCGACATAGATGTCGTCGGGCGCAACATCGGCCGCGACCAGGCGGTCCACCAACCGCACTGCCAGCTCGACCTTGCCTTCTGCGGTGGACGGAGGCACGCCCTGGCCCTGCACCAGCGCGACCACCTTGGCGTCGAAGTCACGCACCAGCGGCAGCACCCGGTCGAAACGCTCCGCCTCCAGGTTGATGGAATTGATCATCGGCCGCGGCGCCTTGACCCGCGGCAGGGCCGCTGCCAGCGCCGCCGGGTCCGGGCAGTCGAGACACAAGGGCAGATCCGTCACCGCCTGCACCACGTCGACCAGCCAGCACAGCAGTTCGGCCTCGCGTCCCGGGAACGTGCCGGCATTGACGTCGATATATCCGGCGCCCGCCGCCGCCTGGGATGTCGCCTCGTGCTGGATCGCGTCCGCGTCCATCGCCTCCAGCGCGGCCCGGATCGCCCGCCGCGAAGCGTTGATCCGTTCCGCGACGATCAGCATGCCGCCCGCGGGCGCGGTGTCGTCGGCCTGCGGCTGCGTCATTCGTAGGCACCGTACTTGCGGATCGTGTCGGCCATGGCCCAGACGTTTTCCGCCTTGCAGTAGCTGGTGATGCTGTTGGCGCTGGAAATGATATAGCCGCCGCCCTTGCCGACCCGCTCCAGCCGGTCCCTGACCTCGGCCTCGACTTCCTCCACCGTGCCGCGCGGAAGCGTGTAATCCAGGTCGATGTTGCCCGCGACGCAGACCCGGTCGCCGTACATCTCCTTCATCTTGTTGATGTCCATGGCAGCCGGCTGGATCGGGTGGATGGCGTTCATGCCGAGCGTCAGAAGTCCGTCGAGGATCGGAAACAGGTTGCCGTCGCTGTGGAATATCCACGGCTTCTTCATCGTGTCCGCGACCATCTTCTGGTAGGGCTGAAAGAACTCCTCCCACATCTCCATGTTGATCCACGGCGCCTTGTTGTCGGCGTGGTCGTCGTTGCACCAGATGAAATCGAAGTCGAGCTTGTTGAGGTTTTCAACGACGCGCGCCGACCATTCGGAAAACCGCCGGTGGACTTCCTTGACCAGGTCTGGATCCTCGTACATCGCGATCGAGAACACATCGAGACCCATGCACTCGAACGTGCTGGCGCTGCCGAGGCGGATGCGCGCGAACACCGCGAAATCCTCGCGGTACTGGTCGAGCCATTTCGCCACCTGCTCGTAGCGTCCGGGATGATCCGGGTCGGGCAGGAATTCGTCGAACAGCTTGAGCGAATCGCGATCGGTCAGCAGTCCCTTCTTGATGTAGGTCCGTCCGGTGGCGCCGTCGACGCCCATCTCGGCGATCCAGGGCGGCGTGAAATCGAAGGTCACGGCCGTCGGCTTGTACCACGCCTCCTTGCCGGTGGTGCCGGTGGTCTGCACCGCCTGGCCGTCATGGGCCTTGCCGCCGGAGGGGAAGTGATATCCGAACCCGTCCATGCCCAGGGTGCGGCACAGCTCGCCGGGCGTGAAATCGGTGCGCCCGCCCATGATCTCGATCTGCATCTCCTCCTCGATGTCGTTCTCGACCCATGGCACCCTGTCGGGCTGGCCGCGGTTCAGCGCAGTGAGGACGCGTTCTCTGGGGGTCATGGCAGGTATCCTATTCGGTTTGGTTCCGGTCACGTGTTCAGGCGGCGAGGCTGTTGCAGGTCTCGACGCAACCATACGCATCCTCGGTGTAGAAATCGGCGCCGATCTCGGCGGCGTATTTGTGCGTCACCGGCGCGCCGCCGATGCCGATCTTGACCTGGTCGCGCACCCCGGCCTCTTCGAGCGCCGTCACGGTGGAGCGCATGCTTTCCATCGTCAGCGTGATCAGCGCGCTCATCAGGACAAAGCGCGGCGCCTCCCGGCGCACGGCATCGACAAAGGCGTCGGCGCTGACATCCACGCCCAGGTCCACGACCTCGTAGCCCGCCCCTTCGAGCATCAGCTTGACGATGTTCTTGCCGATGTCGTGGAAATCGCCCGCCACCGTACCGAGCACCACCTTTTCCTTTTTCTCCTCGCTCGAGGGTCCGGTCAGGTGGGGCTTGAGGACATCGAGCGCCGTTGTCATCGCGCGCGCCCCGATCATCATCTGCGGCAGGAAATATTCGCCGCTGGAATATTTCTGGCCGACGATCGACATGGCCGCCACCAGCCCGTCCTTCATGATCAACGCGGGGTCGCAACCGGCTTCGAGCGCGCGCTCGACCTCTTTGGCGGCATCGTCCTTCTTGCCGCGCACCACCAGATCCCTGAGCGACGCTATGATATCGGACATCTTGCTCTTCCCGTTGTTGGCGCCGATCTCTGCTCGGCGGCGATACATTTCATATACGACTGATATGTTATCTTTCGCGACCAAATATGTCAACTGCGCGTCATACCCGAAAACGACGCATCCGGGAACGGTTCGGGGAACCGGCGGAAAAGGATTCGGCGCGGTCGCGGCCGCTATGGCGGGCGGGCGAAAGATACGGACTATCGAAAGACGGGGCCGGCAAGCCGGCAGGGGCTTTCGCCGCCACGCCCCCCCCCCCCGGACAGGATCGCCGCCGGGCGACAGGCATGCATCCCGCCGGCAGGACGTGCCCGGTTGCGCGGGCGACGGGCCCGAGTCCCCGAACAAGGGTCGGCTCAGCCCCTCAGACCGAGGCGCGGGTGAATTCCTCGGTGTAGTCCATCAACGCCTCCACCGCCGCGGCGGCCGCATCCGGGTCGCCGTCGGCGATGGCGCGCGCCTCGGCCTGGTGCAGCCGGGCGCAGCGCGGCAGGTCCATCGTCTCTTCGAAATAGCGGTACCAGAACCGGCGCGACAGGCCCTGGATCATCGCCGCCATCCGCGCGGCATAGGGGTTGCGACAGACCTGGACGCTCATTTCGTTGATTCGCTGGTCGTGGCGCATGAAGGCCACCGCATCGTTGTCGTCGGCCGAGCGCCCGAAATCCTCGGCCAGTTCGGCAAAGGCCTGACGCTCGCGCGCGGTGGCCCGGCGCGCGGCGTTGCACATGATCACGGTCTCCAGCGCGCGCCGCGTTTCGACCAGCAGCAACTGCCGGGATACGTTGATGTCGGAAACCATCACCCCCCGCCGCGGCATGATCACCACCAGATCCTCGCGCGCCAGGCGCTGCAGGGCCTCGCGAATCGGAGTGCGCCCGATCCCGAGCTTGTTGGTCAGCGCCGCCTCGGACAGCAACGCCCCGGGTTTCAGCTGCAGCGTGACGATCTGTTCCTCGAGTTCGCGATATGCCCGGTCGGTCAGCGTTTCGGTCCCCGTACCGGGGCCGGCGTCGCCAGAAGCGATATCGTTCTGAAGTACCGTCACGGTTGTGTTCGCTCCTGTCTAATGCGGGCGCCGGATGCGCGGCATCTCAACGTCGTATATCCTTTTTGGCCGGTTCCGGAAAGCTCCATAGCCCGATCACCATGATCGCGACGAGTCCGAATACGGCCAGGGCGGGGGCATCGAGGGCGATAAGGTCGCGCAGCAGATGCGCCGCGATCCCGCCGGCGATGACGAGCGCGGTGATGATGACCTTGTAGATGGGGGGCATGATGTGTCCTTTCGGTGAACTTCAGGATCCGAACAGCGCGGCAACGGGCAAAAGCGCCATGCAGGCGGCCCCGACGCAGGTATACACGAGCGCGCCGGTCTTGGTGTCGCGCAGCCGGGCGGGCAGCGGCTGCACCAGGAACGGCGCCAGCAGAAAGGCCAGCCCGCCCGCGACCACGGCCATCGCCCAGGGCAGGTAGTGCACCGCCGTCATCGCCGCGGCCACGGCCAGCGCAACCGTCACCGCCAGCCCGGTCCAGATCAGCGCCCCGGCCAGCAGACCGCGCAGCCGCCCGGGTCGCGTATCGGCAGGAAAGAGGCCGGAAAGGAACACCGCCCCCGCGCTTGCGACCAGTACGGCAAGGGCGAAAACCGCCAGCAATCCCAAATCCGTCTGTGCGAACGGGTTCATCGATTGTGCTCCCTTGCCATTGGATATACAAATGATATATTACACACTCACATAATACATCCCGAACGAGAGATCAAGGCAACGGCCGCACGGCCGGGGAGGAGCGAGACGATGAAGACCTATACCGGAGACCGGACCATCGACGGATGCGAGGTGCTGGTCGACGGAACGCCCCTGGACCAGGCGCTGTCGGTCATGTCGATCAGCGACGACGGTTTCGAATGGAGCTACGACGGCGACGGCCCCGCGCAGCTCGCGCTGGCCCTGCTCTACGATCACTTCGGCGACGCCGACCGCGCCCTGGCGCAGTACCAGGCGTTCAGCATCCAGGTCGTCGCCAATTTCAACAACGAATGGGAAATGACCGGGGCGGACATCGACCGCGCCCTGGCGAACATCCAGGCCACAACGCGACAGGAGGACTGACCGATGACCGCGGCAGGACAGGAACTGCAAGACACCCCGATGAGCGACCGCCAGCGCAAGTACCGCGAAATCTATCGTTCGCGCGTCGTCGGCTGGTACAACGGCTGGCTGCACGTGGCGATCATATACGCGATCGGCCTGGCGATGATGACCATCGCCCGTCCAAGATCGCCGCCTTCCGCGCGGTCTATCAGCGGCACACGCTGATGCATCACCAGTTCTTTACCGACGAGGAGATGCGCTTTGCCGGCAATCACGATTTCCGGGTCACCTTCTTTCCGCCCTATGCGCTGGTGACGTTCATCTGCATGTCGGTGCCGATCGCGCTGGTGGCGGGGTGGCTCTTTACCCCGAACGTGGGCTGGCTGGTGATGACCACGACGACGGCGATGTACCTGCTCTACGAATTCATGCATGCCTGCTGTCACATCGAAGAGAACTGGTTCGTCCGCAACATGCCGTTCATCAACACCATCCGCCGGCATCACACCGCCCATCACAACCAGTCGATCATGATGGAGCGGAACATGAACCTGACCTTCCCGATCATGGACTGGCTCTTTGGCACGTCGGACCTGAACCGGGGCGTGCTGGGCCATCTCTTCAACGGCTACGACACCCGCTTCGTCAAGACCGACATGCGGCGCACCTCCAAGACCCCGGACGGCCGCCCGACCCTGTCGCAACAAAACGCCACGCCCGCCGGGTGACGCGAAGCGCGCGGAACGGACAGCCGGCCGCGCCCGCCGCCGGCTGTCGTCCGGCCGAACGGAAGGAAAGCGCATGAGCGAGCGCAGGAAACGCACGATCGCCGAGATATCGGCATCCAAGCACAGCGGCGAACGGATGGTCTATACCTCGGTTCCCGACTACACCTCGGCGCAATGGGCCGAGATGGCGGGCGTGGACGTGGTGGTGGTGGGCGACAGCCTCGCCATGATCGCGCATGGCCATGCCTCGACCATCCCCGCGACGATGGACATGATGGTGCTGCACGCCCAGGCGGTGCGGCGCGGCGCGCCGAACACGTTCTCGCTGGGCTGCATGCCGTACCAGAGCTACAACACCGTCGACCGGGCGCTGGTCAACGCCACGCGGTTCATGCAGGACGGCGGCTGCGACGCGGTCAAGCCGCAGGGAGGGCGCAGCCAGCAGGCGATCCTCAGGGCGCTGGTGGGCGCGGGCATCCCGACCGCCAGCCATATCGGCTTGGCGCCGCACAGGGTGGCGATGTATGGCGGGTTCCGGGTGCAGGGCAAGACGCCCGAGGGGGCGATGGACATCCTCGAGGATGCGCTGGCGATCCAGGATGCCGGCTGTTTCATGGTCGAGTTCGAGGCGGTCCCCGCCGCCATCGCCCGGCTCATTTCGGAGCAGCTCGAAATACCGACCATCGGCATCGGCGCCGGCGCGGGAACCGACGGGCAGATCCTGCTCAGCTACGACCTGCTGGGCGTGTTCACCGATTTCAAGCCCAAGTTCACCAAGCGATACGCGAACCTGACCGAGGTCGCCGTGAGGGGGCTGCAGGACTACGCCCGCGAGGTCCGCGGCGGCACGTTTCCCGACGACGAGCACAGCTATGGCGTGGACGACGCGGTGGTGGAGGCGTTTCGCGACCGCCTGGAGCGGCGCCGGCAGGTCTGAGGCCGCGCATCGGCCCGCGGGCAGCGGCGCGGCATGCCGGCCGCGCCCGGCCCGAACGGCGTTTGACTTCGCCGGATTTCTTCGGCCAGAATGTGCTACCCGATCCCGTTTCCGTTCAGCGCTGAGCCCGGCAAATGCATTGCATCTTTTTCGACGTCCTCCCGAAACCGGGACACATCGAGCACTATTTTTCCCATGTGGAGCGGTTGAAGCCGCATCTCGCGCGCCATCGGGGCCTGGTGTATCTGGAGCGGTTTCGCCCGCTCGACGACACCGACGCGCTGATGTCGCACCACCTCTGGGAAGACGAGGCCGCCATCGCCGCATGGCGGGGCGACGCCGCCCATCGCGCCAGCCAGTCCGCCGGACGCCGTGTCCATTTCCAGGACTACCGCATCCGCGTCGGGCCGCGGGAGCTCGAACTCCCCGGAGACGGTGCAGTCCCGGGGGCCGAGGGCCGCTTCGTGGTGGCCTGCTACGGCGATGCCCCGGGCTCGCATGGCGGCCGGTCCTACGAAAGCGTGACCCGGCCGGGCCGCTTCATGACGCTGGCCGACGCAAGCCGGGCCGCGGACGCTGACGCACTTGCCCGCCGGGCGCACGCGGACGGCGCCGAAACCGTGCGGGTATTCCGCATCGAGCGCGACTACACGATGACCGACCGCGCCGAGGCGCCCGGGCAGGAGGATTCCACGGCTTAGGGCATGTCGCGTTCAATCGGAAGACAGCCGCGCCGGCGACGGGTCCGGTGTCGGCGCGACACGCCCTAGATCGCCGGCCAGAAAACCTGAATCGCCTCCTGTCCCTATTCCGCCCGGCGGCACCGCCGGGCAGCCCCCGCCCGCGATCGCGGGCTGCCCTCGGTCTATTCGCCGGAGCGTTGCAGATTAACTGGACGATCCTTTAGCTGCACTTCGAATGGCCGCAGGCGGCGCAGGTCATGCAGCCCTCGATCATGCGCATGTCATAGCTGCCGCAGGCCGGGCAGGCGGGGCCGCGGGGCGTGTCCAGCCCGACCACCTGCGCGGTGGGGTCGGCCTTGAGGCCCAGCCCCTCGCCCGCCAGAAAGCCGATCTCGACCATGTGCCGCTCGAGCACGCCGCCGATGGCGGCGAGGATCGAGGGGACGTATCTGCCCTCCATCCACGCCCCTCCGCGCGGGTCGAACACGGCCTTGAGCTCCTCGACCACGAAGCTCACGTCGCCGCCGCGCCGGAACACCGCCGAGATCATCCGCGTCAGCGCCACCGTCCAGGCGTAGTGCTCCATGTTCTTGGAGTTGATGAACACCTCGAAGGGGCGCCGCCGCCCGGCCAGAATGATGTCGTTGACGGTGACATAGATGGCGTGGTTGCTGTCGGGCCATTTCAGCTTGTAGGTGCGCCCCTCCAGCTCTCCGGGCCGGTCGAGGGGGTCGGCCATGTAGATGACGTCGCCGCCCTCGACCGGCAATGTGCCACCCCCCTGCCCCGGCGCCTCGCCAGGCAGGCTGTCGGCCTGCTCGGGCACACTCAGCACCGCGCCCGTCACCTCGTTCGGCCGGTAGGTGGTGCAGCCCTTGCAGCCGGACTCGAACGCCTGCAGGTAGACGTCCTTGAACGCCTCGAATCCGATATCGGCGGGCACGTTGATGGTCTTGGAGATCGAGCTGTCGATCCACCGCTGGGCCGCCGCCTGCATGCGCACATGATCGTGCGGCGCCAGCGTCTGGGCGTTGACGAAATAGTCGGGCAGTTCGGCATCGCCGAACCGCTCGCGCCAGAGGCGCACGGCGTAATCCTCGACCTCCTCTTCGGTGCGCGAGCCGTCCTTCTGCAGCACCTTGCGGGTATAGCGGTAGGCAAAGACCGGCTCGATGCCGGAACTGACGTTGCCGGCGTAAAGGCTGATCGTGCCGGTGGGCGCGATCGAGGTCAGCAGGG
>CAZNMK010000090.1:0-8921 GCA_964574045.1 uncultured Roseovarius sp.
GACCGCCTGATCGAGCACCAGTGGCCCGGCGTCGACGAAATGCACGTGCGCGACCGGCTGAAGGTGGCGGTCTATTCGCTGCGGAAAATGCTCGGCGACGCCGGGCTGGTCGAGTACCGCGACGGCGCCTATGCGCTGCGCGCCGACGCGGTGCTGCTGGATGTTGCCGTGTTCGAGCGGCTCGTCGCGCGGGGAACGCGCCACGCCCGGCAGGACCGTCCGGACCTCGCGGCGACGGATCTCGGGGATGCGCTGAAGCTTTATCGCGGCGACTATCTCGAAGAGGACATCTACCAGGACTGGTGCGCCGAAGAACGCATGCGCCTGCGCGAGCTCTACTTCGAGGCGGCGGGATGCCTTGCGGCGACGCTCATCGGGCTGCGTCGCCATGACGAGGCCGGCAAGGTCTGCATCGACGCGCTCGCGCGCGAGAATTGCCGCGAGGCGTTCCACCAGATGCGGATGGAATGCCTGCTGGCCGAGGGGCGCGAGGAAGAAGCCGAACGCCAGTACCGCCGCTGCTGCGAGGCGCTGAATCGCGAACTCGCGGTCGAGCCGCTGCCCGAGACCCGCCGGCTTGCGGCGCGCATCCGCGCCGCGCGCGCCGCGCGCGGCTGACCGGCATCCTGAAGCCCCGCTGAAACGGCGCTGTTACCGGCTTGTCACCGGGCCCGCCTAGGGTTGCCCCGAAACCCGGAATCAGGGGGGGCCGATGAGACCTGAAAAAGGTGCCGTCTCTTTCGTCGCGCGTATCTGGCTCGAGCATGACCGCAAGGGCGGCCCTGTCTGGCGCGGTCACGTCCAGCACGTCCAGTCCGGCGACGAGCGGCATTTCCTCACGCTGAGGGAACTGTGCGACTTCATGGAAATGCTGACCGGCGCGAACTGCCAGGGGCTCTGGGATGCCACGCCCGAGGACATCGGAATGTCGGAGCGACGGTAAAGGCAAGCGGAGGAACGACAGCATGCGATGCACCGCCGAGGCAAGACCGGCAAGGCCGGCAGTCACCGCCGCCGCCGTCGCGGTCGCGCTTGCGATCGCCCTGCCCGATGCCGTGCTGGCGCAGACGGCGCAGATCCGCGACTATGCCGAACCGGCCCTGATCGACAGCCGTCTTGCCGTCTGGGTCGCGGCGCAGCTGCATCTGGATTTCGCGGCCTTCGTGCTGGCGGTGCCGATGTTCGCGCTGGCGATCGAGTTCTTCGGCTGGCGCCAGGCGCGGCGCGATCCCGCGGGTGCCGCGCGCTATGACTGGCTGGCGCACGAGATGGCGCGGCTCTTGCCGGCGGCCTATTCGCTGACCGCGATCTCGGGCGCGTTGCTGGGCATGCTGCTCTTCAGCGCCTATCCGCGCCTGATGGCCTACATGACCGACATCTTCGGCCCGACCTTCGTCATCTACCCGCTGTTTTTCGTGGCCGAAACGGTCTGTCTCTACTTCTGGTACTACACCTGGGACCGGCTGCAGGGCGAGCGCAAATGGGCGCATATCGTGCTGGGGCTCCTGCTCAACGTCTTCGGCACCATCGTGATGTTCATCGCCAATGCCTGGGCGACCTTCATGATGACGCCCGGCGGGGTGGACGAGGCCGGCGCGCTGGTCAGCCTTTACGACGCGGTCTGGAACTTCGGCTGGATGCCGCTCAATGTGCACCGGCTGATCGCCAATATCACCTTCGGCGCGCTTCTGTGCGCGGCCTATGCCGCCTACCGGTTCCTGTCGGCGCGCTCGGCGGAGGAGCGCGCTCTTTATGACTGGATGGGCTATACCGGCAACCTGATCGCGCTCTTCACGATGCTGTTTCTGCCCTTTGCCGGCTATTACTTCGGCTTCGAGCTTTTCGCCTATTCCGCCACCTACGGCGTGACGCTGATGGGCGGCGTGCTGTCGTGGCTCTTCATCATCCAGGCCATCGTCATCGCGATCCTGTTCATCGGCGCGGCCTATTATGCCTGGCTCGGCCTTCTGCGCATCCCCGGGTCCGAGCCGCAGCGGCGGTGGATACCCGTCTTCAACATCGCGCTGATCGCGGGGTTCATGGTCTGGGCGACGCCGCACACGATGGCGGCCTCGATCGAGGAATCCACCGGCCAGTTCCACCCGCTCCTCGGTGCGCTCGGGCTGATGGCGCCCAAGATGATCGCGGTGACGCTGATCCTGGTCGTGCTCTATGTCAGCTATCTGCTCTACCGCCGCGCCGGCAAGGTGCCGGTGGTGCCCTGGGCCGTGACCGGCGCGCGGATCGAATGGGCGCTGATCGCGCTGATGGCGGCAATCATCTTCGGGCTCGGCATCTACGGCTACTTCGCGCCGGCGGACGTGCGCATCCGCACGTCGATCTGGCAGATACTGGTGCTGATCGGCGGCATCGCGATCACCTTCATCCTCGATCTGTTCCTGCTCCGGGGCGCGCGGACAACCGCCCCGGTGCGCTGGGGAACGATGCCGCGCCGCGGCCAGTACATCCTGATCCTGCTGGCCTTCGTCATCGTCTGGCTGATGGGGCTGATGGGGTATGCCCGTTCGGGCGCGCGGCTCAACTGGCACGTCTTCGGGCTGGTGCAGGACACCTCGGCCGGCGCCGGGCTGCCGACGCTCGGCGAGGCGGCGATCGTGGTCACGGCGATCACGCTGATCTTCTTCGCGCTGCTGGGCATCGCCTTCGCGATCTCGGCGCTGTCGGGACGGTCCGAGCTGCCGTCCTTCGGCGATGACCGTCGGGAGGCCGCGGCATGAGGACGCTTTCGACATACGGATGGGCGACGGTGCCGTCGCTGCTGGTGCTCGGCTTCTTCGTCTGGTTCGCCAACTGGATTCCGCAGACCCGATGGGACCCGCCCAAGGTGCGCGCGATCGACGCCTCGATGTCGCCGGTTCAGCTGGCGCAGCTGGGCGAGGCGATCGTGCGCGAACGCGGCTGCCTGACCTGCCACACCATCGAGCCGGGCGGCGGCATCAAGGGGCTGGGGCGCGGCCCCAACCTCGCCGGCCTGGCCGAGCGGCGGGCCAATGGCGTCGAGGGCGGCGCGGGAACGCTGGTCGAATACCTTACTGAGGCGCTCTACGCGCCCGGCGCGTATCTGGTCGAAGGGTTTTCCAACATCATGCCGGCCTCGACCAGGGCGCCGGCCAAGCTGAGCCGCGAGGAGATCGCCGCCGTGGTGGCCTATCTCGAGAGCCTCGGCGGCACACCCAGCGTGACCGTGGCCACCCTGCCGGCACCGGCAGAGGCCACGCCGGCGGCCGCAACGGCGGCGGCCGAAGAGACGGCTTCGACCGATCCCGAAGCGATCATGGACGAGTTTGCCTGTCTGGGCTGTCACAGCCTGACCCCGGGCGAGGTGCTGATCGGTCCGCCGTTCGAGGCGAGGGTTCTGCGCGCCTCTGCCGAGGCGCAGGGCATCGGGCTTGCCGATCACATCCTGCGCTCGATCGTCGATCCCTGGGCGGTGCAATCCGACGAGTTCCCGCCCGAGACCATGCCCGACGACTACGCCGAACAGCTGAGCGCCGGCCAGCTCTACGCCATCGTCCGCTATCTGGCCGAACTGGAGGACGCGCAATGACCAATGCCAACCCGGGAACGGGCCGGTCCTGGCTGCCGCTGCCGGTCGGCGCGGCGCTGCTGATCGCGGCGGCCTTCGTCGGGCTCAAGCTGATCCGGCCGATCATCCCGCAAAGCGTGATCCTGCTCTACATGGGCTTCGTCGTTCTCGGCGTGGCGATCCACATCACGCTCGAGGACGAGCGCATCGCCCGGTTCCGGGATTTCTTCCTCTCGCGCCCGGGCGAAGGCGGGCTGTTGAAGTCGCAGCGGCTGGCGATGCTGGCGCTGTTGCCGGCGCTGGCGGCGTGGTGGGCCTATGACAGCGTGCGCCCGGCCTATGCTCCGCCGGTCGAGATATTCCAGCGCCACCCGACGGTGGGCGAGGCGACGCTGGCGCAGATCGTGGTGCCCCCCTGGGCGGCGGCACCCGCCGACTGGCGCGATGCCGATATCGCCGCCGGCAGGGTTCTCTATCAGGCCAATTGCGCGGTGTGCCACGGCGAAAAGCTCGATGGCGCGGGGCCGGCCGCGACCGGGTTCCGCTATCCGATCCGTCCGGCGAATTTCCGCGATGTCGGCACCATCGCGCAGCTGACGCTGCCTTACGTCTACTGGCGCCTGACCACGGGCGGCATCCAGAACCAGTTCAACAGCGCCATGCCGCGCTGGGTGCCCGCACCCGGCGATGCCCAGGCCTCGGCCCAGCACAGCAACGACCTCAGCGCAGACGAGGCCTGGCAGGTGATCCTCTATCTCTACCGCGAAACCGGCTTCACGCCGCGCGTGGAATAGGCCGCAAACCCGATCCGGGGGATCGAACGAGATGACAAAGAAAACCATCAGCAGACGACAGATGCTCGCCGGCGCCGCCGGCGCGACCGGCGCCGCGCTGGGTGCGCAGGCGCTCGCCCAGATCGCGGACGCGCCGGCGTTCGAGGGCCGCGGCCTGGTTTCGGTCGCGAAGGTCGACAACCCGCTGGAGTATTACCCCGACCGCGACTGGGAAAAGGTCTATCGCGACCAGTACGCCTATGACCGCAGTTTCACCTATATCTGCGCGCCCAACGACACCCATATGTGCCGGGTCCGCGCCTTCGTGCGCAATGGCGTGGTGACGCGGCTGGAACAGAACTACGACTATCAGCGCTACGCCGATCTTTACGGCAACACGGCCACCTATGCCTGGAACCCGCGGATGTGCCTCAAGGGGTTCACCATGCACCGGCGGGTTTACGGCCCCTACCGTGCCAAGGGTCCGATGATCCGCGACGGCTGGAAGGCGTGGGCCGACGCCGGTTTCCCGCCCTTGTCGGACAATCCCGAGCTGCGCGCGACCTACAGGTTCGACAGCCGCGGCACCGATGCCTTCACCAGGATGAGCTGGGACGAGGCGACAACCTATCTGGCCAGGGGTCTGATGGCGGTCGCCCGGACCTACAGCGGCGAAGAGGGTCGCGCCCGGCTGATCGACCGCGACGGCTACCCCGAGGAGATGCTGGCCCACTGGGAGGAAAGCGGCACCCGCACGATCAAGCTGGGCTCGTCGCTGCCGATCCACGGCGTGATCGGCAAGTTCGGGCTTTTCCGCATGGCCAACCTTCTGGGCCTGATGGACGCCCATGTGCGCGATGTCGGCCCCGACGAGGCAAAGGGCGCGCGCGAATGGTCGGAATACACCTGGCGCGGCGACCAGGCTCCGGGGCAGCCCTTCGTGCACGGGCTTCAGACCTCGGACATCGACCTCAACGACCTGCGCTTCACCAAGTTCGTCGTCCAGGTCGGCAAGAACCTGATCGAGAACAAGATGCCCGACGCCCATTGGCTGACCGAGTTGATGGAGCGCGGCGCGACGAGCGCGGTCATCGCGCCCGAATACAGCCCCTCGGCGACCAAGGCGGATTACTGGATCTCGGTCCGGCCGGGCCTGTCGGACACCTCGATCTTCCTTTACGCCACCCGCGAGCTGATGGAACGGGGCTGGTACGACGAGGCCTTCGTCAAGGAGTTCACCGATTTCCCGACCCTGGTGCGCACCGACACGCTGAAGCGGCTGAAGCCCGAGGAGGCGATCGCCGGCTACGCCAACAAGGACATCAGCGCCGGCCCGAGTTTCACGATCCAGGGCATGACCGCCGAACAGCGCGACAGGCTGGGCGATTTCCTGGTCCGCGACGCGCGTTCGGGACGGCCGCAGCCTGTCAGTCGCGACGACGTGGGCCGCCATGTCGCCGAGGCCGGCATCGACCCGGTGCTGGACTGGAAGGGCAAGGTGACGCTGGCCGACGGCAGCGAGATCGAGGCGATGACCGTCTGGTCGATGTACCGCGAGCATCTGGCCGATTACGATCTCGCCACCACCGCCGAGATCACCGGCGCGCCGGAAAACCTGCTGGAGCGCCTGGTCGAGGATTTCGGCCGCCGCTTCTGGGACCCCGATTTCATGGGCAAGCCGCGCGAATCCTACCCGGTGGCGATCCACTACGGCGAAGGCATCAACCACTACTACCACGCCACTCTGCACAACCGCGCCACCATGCTGCCGCTGATGCTGATCGGCTCGATCGGCATTCCCGGCAGCGGCGCGCATACCTGGGCGGGCAACTACAAGGGCGCGCTGATGCAGGCTTCGCCCTGGGCGGGCGCCGGGGCCGGCGCCTGGGTCAAGGAGGACCCGTTCAACCAGGTGCTGGCGGAGGACGGAGAGATCGGCCCCGACAACATCCGCGAGCTGCTGCACGGCGAGGAGATGTCGTATTGGGGCTTCGGCGACCGGCCGATGATCGTCGACACCCCCGGCGAGGGGCGCAGGAACTTCACCGGCCACACCCACCTGCCCTCGCCCACCAAGGCGATGTGGTACTGCAACGCCAACCTCATCAACCAGGCCAAATGGGCCTATCACCTGATCACCAACGTCAATCCCAAGATCGACCTGATCGTCGATCAGCAGGTCGAATGGACCGGCTCGGCCGAATATGCCGACGTCATCCTGCCCGCGAATTCGTGGATGGAATTCGAAGACCTCGAATGCGGCGCGTCATGTTCCAACCCGTTCCTGCAGTTCTGGGGCGGCGAGGGGGTGAAACCGCTCTACGATTCGCGCGACGACGGCATGATCTTCGCGCTGGTGTCGGAAAAGCTGGGCGAGCTGACCGGCGACGCGCGTTTCCGCGACCACTGGAAGTTCATCCTCGAAGGCAAGTCGCGCGTCTACCTGCAGCGGGTGCTGGACAATTCCACCACCACGAAAGGCTACCGGGTCGAGGACATCATGGCCGGCAAGTACGGCGAGCCGGGCGCGGCGCTGATGCTGTTTCGCACCTATCCGCGGGTGCCGTTCTTCGAGCAGGTGCACGATTCGATCCCGTTCTACACCGATACCGGGCGGCTCAACGCCTATTGCGACATCCCCGAGGCGATCGAATACGGCGAGAACCTGGTGGTGCACCGCGAGGCGCCCGAAGCGACGCCCTACATGCCCAACGTCATCGTCTCGTCGAGCCCCTACATCCGGCCGCGAAACTACGGCGTGACGCCCGAAATGCTTCAGGCCGACCTCTTGGACGCCGATCTGCGCGCCGTCGCCAACAACAAGATGCCCTGGGCCGAGGTGAAGACCACGAAGAACCCGCTCTGGCGCGACGGCTTCACCTTCTACGCGATGACGCCGAAAAGCCGGCACACGACGCATTCGTCCTGGGCCACGGTCGACTGGAACTGGATCTGGAGCACCAATTTCGGCGATCCCTACCGCCGCGACCGCCGCCAGCCCGGCGTCGGCGACTGGCAGGTGCACATGAACCCGGATGCGGCCAAGGACATGGGGATAGAGGATGGCGATTATATCTATGTCGATGCCAACCCCGCCGACCGGCCGTTCGCCGGCTGGTCCGACGACCCCGCCCGGGCCAAGGCGTTCCGCCTGCTGACCCGCGTCAAGTACAACCCGGCCTATCCCTACAACGTGGTGATGACCAAGCACTCGGCTTGGATCGCGTCGGAACGCACCGTCGCCGCCCACGAGGGCCGCGAGGACGGCCGCGCGCTGGCCGGCGACACCGGCTATCAGTCGAATTTCCGCTACGGCAGCCACCAGAGCATCACCCGCGGCTGGGCGCCGATCATGCACCAGACCGACAGCCTGTTTCACAAGAAGACCGGCACCATGGCCTTCACCTTCGGCTTCGACGTCGACAACCACGCCGTCAACA
Organism: uncultured Roseovarius sp.; assembly: GCA_964574045.1. Lineage (GTDB taxonomy): Bacteria > Pseudomonadota > Alphaproteobacteria > Rhodobacterales > Rhodobacteraceae > Roseovarius. Next base: position 7,761 of record CAZNMK010000090.1, read on the forward strand.
CCGTGCCCAAGGAAACGCTGGTGCGGATCGAGCGTGCCGAGACCGGCGGGCTGAACGGCGAAGGCGCCTGGCCGCCGACGCAAACCGGCTACACGCCCGGCCATGAGAGCGACGCGATGGCCCGCTATCTTGCCGGCGATCTGACCAGGGTGGAGCGCGGATCATGAAACCGGCGGCACACGACGATCCGATGGAAATGGTGGGCGTAGCGCTGCCCGGCGGCGACCCCGACCTGATGGCAGAATGCGTGATCGAGGAGTTCCTGCTGATGGGCTGGACCGAAACGCGGTTGATGACGCTCTTCACCCAGCCGCGGTTCGCCGCCACCCACCGCATCTATCGCGCCCGCGGCGAGGCGCATGTGCGCAGCCTGATACGCCGCGTCGCCGAACGGTGGCGCCCGGTCGGGGCGAAAACCCAAGGAGGGCCCGGCAATGCCTGACGTCTTCAACTGGCAGCTTGGCCGCAACATGCACTATCCCTATGCCGAGGCGCATCCCGACCGGCAGTTCGCGTTCGTCTTCAACATCAACCGCTGCATCGCCTGCCAGACCTGCACCATGGCCTGCAAGTCCACCTGGACCTTCTCCAAGGGCCAGGAATACATGTGGTGGAACAACGTCGAGACCAAGCCCTTCGGCGGCTACCCGCAATCGTGGGACGTCAAGCTCCTGGACATGCTCGACCGGGCGCACGAGGGCGCCGGGCGCTCCGCCGCCTGGACGCCGGCGCCGGACGGCGGCGACAGCGCCTACGGCACCTATGACGGCATGACCATCTTCGAGGCCGCGCACGGGGCCGAGGCGCGCGACCGTGTGGCGCTGGGCTACGAGCCTTCCGACCAGGAATGGTCCTCGCCCAACTTCTACGAGGACACCGCCTCGGGCTCGAAGGACCAGCGCGACAAGCTGACGATGGAATCGGCCACGCTGCCCGAACACGGCACCTGGTTCTTCTACCTGCAGCGGCTGTGCAACCACTGCACCTATCCCGCCTGCCTGGCGGCCTGCCCGCGCGGCGCGATCTACAAGCGCGAGGAGGACGGCATCGTGCTGATCGACCAGAAACGCTGCCGCGGTTACCGCAAATGCGTGGCGCAGTGTCCTTACAAGAAGCCGATGTTCCGCCCCACCACACGGGTCAGCGAGAAGTGCATCGCAT
>CAZNMK010000091.1:0-8913 GCA_964574045.1 uncultured Roseovarius sp.
TCATGCGCGCCGTCACCGGGTCGCGCGGGGTGCCGACATGGCGGTGATGCACCAGCAGGTGTTCGGAGCGGAAATGGGAATAGAGCACCATCGCCAGCAGCACATCGGCCAGGAACCGTTCGCCCCGGTCCTGCCGGTGCATCAGCTCGTGGCTGTAGTTGATGCCGACGGTGCCGGTGATGACCCCGACGCCAAAGAACAGCACCGCCGTTTCCAGCACCGACAGATGCGCGTCGCCCGGCCCGGTGACATACCAGATCAGGCCGAAGAGCAGGCAGAACTGCACGGGCGCCCAGACCAGGGTGATGGGCCTGTACCAGCGTAGTTGCGCGTCGCTCGTTTCGGGATCGGCGTTTTCGGTGTCCAGCCCGAACACCGCGTCGAGCCCGGCAAAGACGTACCAGGTGGCGATAGGCAGCAGCAGCACCGTCCAGCCCCCCCGCGCCGCGCCGACGACCGCGAGCGGCACCAGCAGCAGCGAGACCCAGAAGGGCAGCGCGCTTTGCAGTCGCGAAAGCCGCTGGGCTGGGATCATCCCGTGTTCTCCTCTTTCGGACATTCGTTGCCGGACGTGCCGGCATTGTCGAAATTTCCTCGGGCCAAGTCAAAAACCTTTCGCATCAGGCTGGGCAATTCGGCGGGGCGGAATTCGGCCGCCGGCAGGAAATGCCCCCGCCGGGGAACCGCGGACATCGGCAGGTCGGCCACCTCGATGGCGAGATGCAGGTGGAAATGGGTGAAGGTGTGGCGTGCCTCGGGCCCGATCCGCCGCCAATGAGCGGCGACGGGCGGTGCCGGCCCTGGCGCGTCGGACCAGTCGCTGCCCGGCCAGCCCAGCATCCCGCCCAGCAGGCCCCGCGCCGGCCGGCGTTCGATCAGCCAGGCGCCATCGGCGCGGCGGCCGACATAGGCGATGCCGCGGCGCGTGGGCCTGGGGGCCCTGGCGGCGCGGCGGGGCAGGTCGCCGGCGATGCCCCGTGCATGGGCGGCGCACCCCCCCGCCCAGGGGCACAGCCCGCAGGCCGGCCGACGCGGGATGCAGACGGTGGCGCCGAGGTCCATGACCGCCTGGGCATAATCGCCCGCGCGCGCCCGTGGCGTCAGCCGCGCCGCCGCCGCGCGCAGTTCCGGCTTGGCGCCCGGCAGCGGCGTTTCGATCGCGAAGAGCCGCGCCATCACCCCCTCGACATAGCCGGCGACCCCCGTTTCCTGCTCGTCTAAGGCGTTGGCGGCGAACGCCGCCGCCGTGTAGGGGCCGATGCCTGGCAGCGCCTGCAGCCCTGCCCGGGTTTCGGGAAAGCGGCCGCCATGGTCGTGCGCCACCGCGCGGGCGCATCGCAGGAGGTTGCGCGCCCGCGCGTAATAGCCCAGCCCGGCCCATTCGCCCATCACCGCCGCATCCGCGGCCGCGGCCAGCGCGTGCACGTCCGGCCAGCGCGCGGTGAAACGCTCGAAATAGCCGCGCACGGCCGCCACCGTGGTTTGCTGCAGCATCACCTCCGAGAGCCACACCGCGTAGGGGTCGGGCCGCATGCCGCGGGCGCGCTCCGCCGGGCCGACGCGCCAGGGCAGCCGCCGCGCATGGCGGTCGTACCAGGACAGGATCGCCCGTGCATCGGCGTCGCGCATCCGTTGTCGCCTCTTTTCCGGGCCGGTACTGGCCTCGAACGCGGTTTCGGCTTAGATAGGGCAGAAAGGCAAGGAGGTCATCCATGTCCGCCCACAAGGGCACCACACGGGGATTTCGGCACAGCGCGGCCCTGCTGGCGCCGCAGATGCGCAAGGTATCGGAATCGCGCGGCTTCGCCGTCGGCCGCGTGCTGACGCATTGGGCCGAGATCGCCGGGGAAGAGATCGCCGCCATCGCCCGCCCGGTCGAGGTGAGTTACGGCCGCAAGGGCTTTGGCGCCACGCTGACGGTGCTGACCACCGGCGCCCGGGCACCGATGCTGGAGATGCAAAAAGAAACGCTGCGCGAGCGCGTGAACGCGGTCTACGGCTACAACGCCATCGCCCGCATCCGCATCACCCAGACCGCGGCCACGGGCTTTGCCGAGGGTCAGGCGGTGTTTGCCCCCGGCCCGTCCGCAAGGCCGGAACCGATACCCGACCCGGCCGCCGAGCGCGCCGCCGCCGAGATCGCCGCGCCGGTAGCGGACGAAGGTCTCAGACAGGCCCTTGAAGCGCTGGGCCGGAACGTTCTATCCAGACGCAAATCCTGAACGAAGGACCGACCCGATGAACCGCATCATCCTGCCGGGCGCGATCGCCCTTGCCATCGTCGCCGGCCTCGTCTGGTGGCTGACCGCCCGGCCGGGGCCGGAAACGGTTGCCCCGCCCGAAACCGCCGTCGCCGAGCCTGCCGGGGAAATCGACACCTCGTCGGTCGTCGAGATGACGCTCGGCGATGCCGGCGCGCCGGTGACGGTGATCGAATACGCCTCGTTCACCTGTCCGCACTGCGCCAATTTCCACAAGGATCAGTTCAAGCGGCTCAAGGCCGACTATATCGACACCGGCAAGGTGCGGTTCGTCTTCCGCGACGTCTATTTCGACCGGCTCGGGCTGTGGGCGTCGATGGTCGCCCGCTGCGGCGGGTCCGAACGGTTCTTCGGCATCGCCGAGATGCTGTTCGCCCAGCAGCGCGACTGGATCGGCGACGGGCAGGACCCGGTCGCCGTCGCCGACAGGCTGCGCCGCATCGGCAAGGCCGCCGGGCTGGAGGAGGACGCGCTCGACGCCTGTCTGGCCGACAACGACAAGGCCAAGACCCTGGTGGCCTGGTACCAGCAGCACGCCGAGGCCGACGGCGTCGATTCCACGCCGACGCTGGTCGTCGACGGGCAGACCCATTCCAACATGTCCTACGATGACCTCAGGGAACTGGTCGAAAAGGCGCTTGCAGAATGAATACGGCACCGCTTGCCGGGCTGAAGGTGGTGGAACTGGCGCGCATCCTGGCCGGTCCTTGGGCCGGGCAGACGCTCGCGGATCTCGGCGCCGAGGTGATCAAGGTCGAAAGCCCCGCCGGCGACGATACCCGCGCCTGGGGGCCGCCCTTCATCGAACGCGACGGCGACCGCTCGGCGGCCTATTTCCACGGCTGCAACCGCGGCAAGGCCAGCGTCACCGCCGATTTCCGCACCGAGGAGGGGCAGGAAAAGGTGCGCGCGCTGGTGCGCGGGGCCGATATCCTGATCGAGAATTTCAAGGTCGGCGGGCTGGCGCGCTACGGGCTCGACTACGACAGCCTCAAGGCGATCAACCCCGGCCTGATCTACTGTTCCATCACCGGCTTCGGGCAGGACGGGCCCTATGCCCACCGCGCCGGGTACGACTATATCATTCAGGGGATGTCGGGGTTCATGTCGATCACCGGCGATCCCGGCGGCCAGCCGCAGCGCGCCGGGGTAGCGGTGACCGACCTTTTCACCGGGCTCTATTCGGTGGCCGGGATACTGGCGGCGCTGCACCGGCGCGGGCGCACCGGCAAGGGCCAGCATATCGACATGGCGCTGCTCGACTGTGCGGTGGCGGCGACCGCCAACCAGGCGATGAACTATCTCGCCACCGGCACGCCGCCGGGGCGGACGGGCAATTTCCATCCCAACCTCGCGCCCTACCAGGTGTTCGACTGTGCCGATGGCTATATCATCATCGCCACCGGCAACGACCGGCAATACCAGCGGCTCTGCGCCGTGCTGGGGTGCCCCGAGCTGGCCGAGGCGCCCGAATACCGCAGCAACGCCGACCGGGTGACCAATCGCGCCGCCCTCGACGCCGCGCTCACCGCGCGGACGCGCGGCTTCGCCAAGCTCGACCTGCTCGCGGCCTGCGAGCATCAGGGCATACCCGCCGGACCGATCAACGACATGGCCGAGGTGTTCGACGACCCCCAGGTCAGGGCGCGCGGGCTCAAGGTCGTGCTCGACGGCGTGCCGGGGGTGCGCGGCCCGTTCCGGTTCTCGGACGCCGGTCTGGCGCTCGAGCGGCCCTCGCCCCGGCTGGGCGAGGACGACTGACCTGACGGCCGTCGCGCCCCGGACCCGATCCGGGACCGCGGAAGCAAGGCCCGCGAAGGCCCCGGATCAGGTCCGGGGCGGGGAGAGAACCCGCGCCAGAGCCGCATCGAGGGGCGACCAGTCCCCGACCTCGAGCCGCACCGGCAGGGTTACGACCTTGTGGCGGAACGCCTGCGGCAGGCGGATCGCGTCCTTTTCGGTGGTCACCAGCTGGGCGCCCAGCAAGAGCGCCTCGTTCTCCAGCCGGCCCATCAGCGCCGGGGTCAGCGGCTGGTGATCCTCCAGCGCCTCGGCCCGCAGCAGCTCGGCGCCGAGCCCGCGCAGCGTGGCAAAGAATTTCTCGGGATAGCCGATGCCGGCAAAGGCGAGGAAGCGGCCGTCGCGCCAGTCCATTCCGGTGGGCAGGGGCACGAGTTCTCCGGTGAGATGCGGCAGCGCCAGCGACCTGCCCCAGCGCGCGTCGAAATCGCGCTGCGCCGCCTCGGGTCCGATGGACAGCAGCATATCGGCCCGCGCGAGCCCTGCTGCCACCGGCTCGCGCAGGGGGCCGGCGGGGATGCAGCGGCCGTTGCCGAAGCCCTTTGCGGCGTCGACCACGGCGACCGAGATATTCTTGACGACGGCCGGATTCTGAAAGCCGTCATCCATCACGACCACCCCCGCGCCCGCTCGGGCGGCGGCGCGGGCGGCGGCGGCGCGGTCGCGGCCGACCCAGACCGGGGCGAAGGCGGCGACGAGCAGCGGCTCGTCGCCGACATCGGCATGAGTGTGGGTGCGCGGGTCGACCGCCACCGGACCCGCCAGCGCCCCGCCATGCCCGCGCGAGATCACCGCCGGGTTCAGGCCGCGCGCCCTCAGCCGTTCGGCAAGGGCGATCACCGTCGGCGTCTTGCCGGTGCCGCCGGCATGCAGGTTGCCCACGCAGATGACCGGCACCCCGGGATCGACGCCGCCGCCGCGCGCCACGCGCCGGGCCGTGGCCCGCGCATAGAGCGCGCCGAGCGGCGCCAGCAGTCGCGGCCACGGGCCGGGCGCCTCGGGCGGGTTGTCCCAGAATGCCGGCGCCCGCATCAGTCCGCTCCGCGCGCGTCGAGCGCGGTCAGAACGATATCGACAAGGCGATCCATCACCGCCGCGTTCCGGGTGGCGACATCCCAGGCGGCATGCGCCATGCGCGCCGACTGGTCGGGCGGGATGGTCCGGCGCACCGCCCCCGCCAGCGTCGCGGCATCGCGCACGATGCGCGCCGCGCCGGCCTCGGCATAGCTGGCGTAAGCGGCGACATGGTCGCGGATGTTGGGGCCATAAAGGATGGCCGAGCCGTGGGCGGCGGGTTCGTCGGGGTCGCTGCCGCGTCCGCCGGGCAACAGCGATCCGCCCATGAAGGCGATCGGCGCAAGCCGGTACCAAAGCCCCAGCTCGCCGTCGGTATCGGCCAGGATCGCCTGTGTCGTCTCATCCGGCAGCGTCCCCTCGGAGCAGGCGACATAGCGCAGGTTTCCCGCCTTCAGCGCATCGTGGAAGGGGCCGCTATCGCCGGGGTTCTCGGGCGCCACGATCAGCAGCGCGCGGTGCGACACGCGCATGACCTCGGCATTGGCCTGTACCACGGTTGCGGCCTCTTCGGGGTGCAGATGCGCTGCCAGCCAGACCGGCCGCGCCCGCAAGAGCGCCGACAGCTCCTCGTGGTCGCCTTGATCGAAGGGCAGCGGTTTCGAGGCCACCCGCAGCGGCCCGGTGACGGCGATGTCGGCGTCGCGCCAGCTCAGCAGGCGGCGCAGGGCGGCCTCGGCGGCGGCATTGCGGGCCATGATCAGCCCAAAGCGCCGCAAGGCCGTGCGGGTGGCACTGGGAATGAACCGCCAGCCCTTTCCCGGCAGATGTGTCTCGTCGGCATCGACCAGATAGAGCGGAACGCCGCGTTTGTGCGCGGCGGCCAGCAGCACCGGCCTGACCCTGCCCGCCGTCCAGATACATATGTCCGGCCGCCAGTGGCCCAGAAAGGACTGCGCGCCAGCGCCGTCATCGTTTGGCAGCGGGCAGGCCAGCACGCCGGGGCTGGGGGGGCATCGGGCCAGGACCTCTGGCGCGCCGGTCAGCAGGACATGCAGCCCGGGCCGGGCCTGTGTCAGCCGTTCGCAGAATTCCTCTGCCAGCTCCGCATGGGCCGGTGTCGCGGCATGGTACCAGACGATTTCGCCCTCCGGCCGGGGCGGCGGGGCCGGACCCTGCCGCAGGGGTGCGGCCCGCGGCCAGCTGGCCCCCGGTCTGCCCGATCCGGCCATCGCCGGTCAGCCCAGCTCCTCGGTCGGCGAAGCTTCGGTCTCTTCGTCGCGCAGGCGGTGCAGATGGGCGATGTAGTAGCGCATATGCGCGTTATCGACGGTGCGCTGGGCCTCGGCCTTCCAGGCGTTGTAGGCGCTGGCATAGTCGGGAAAGACGCCCACGATATGGATGTCGTCCACGTTCTTGAACGCGGTCTTCGACGGGTCTTTCAGCTCGCCTCCGAAAACGAGGTGCAGGCGTTGGGTCATCGGGCATCCTTTGGCGGGTTCGAGGTCGCGCGCAGGGTATTCCTTTGCCCGGCGGGGTCAACCCGCGCGCTTGACGGGGGCATTGAAACCGGCCAGTCAGGTCCGGCATTTCGAGGAACCCCACATGCCCAAGCCCTTTCTGGTCCTGCAGCTGCGCCCCGAGACCGAGGCCGCCGACGACGAATTCGCCGCGATCCTGCGCAAGGGCGGGCTGGATGCCGGGCAGACCCGCCGCATCCGTCTGGACCGGCAGCCGCTGCCCGAGGGGCTCTGCCTTGACGATCATGCCGGCGTGATTGTCGGCGGCGGTCCGGGCTGCGTGAGCGACCCGCAAGAGGAAAAGCCGCCCGTGGAGGCACGGATCGAGGCCGAGATACTGTCGCTCATGCCCAGCATCGCCGAACGGGATTTCCCCTTTCTCGGCTGCTGCTACGGTATCGGCATCCTGGGCAGGCATCTGGGCGGCGATGTCGGCAAGCGCGCCTATTCCGAGCCGGTGGGCACCTCCGCCTGCGAGCTGACGGCGGCGGGCCGCGACGACCCGCTGCTGGCCGGCGTGCCGACGGCGTTCGATGCCTTCGTCGGCCACAAGGAGGCCTTGCAGGCGCTGCCCGTCGGTTGCGTTCACCTGGTGCGCTCGGCCGCCTGCCCGTTCCAGATGGTGCGCCACGGGCAGAACGTCTATGCCACCCAGTTTCACCCAGAGGCCGACGCCGACGGGTTCGAGACCCGCATCCGCATCTACCGCAACAAGGGCTATTTCCCGCCCGAGACGGCCGACGAGCTGATCGCGATGTGCCGCGCGGCGGATGTGTTCGCGCCCGAGATGATCCTGCGCAATTTCGTTGCCCGGTTCGGATAGGACCGGCCCCGCCCCGGACAGCGCCCTTGCGGAGCGAGAGGCCCCGGGTCGCGCCCGGGGCGGGTACGGGATCGAACCGGACGAAGCGTGTGCCGGAAGGCCGCCGGCCGCCCCGGCAAGCCCTATTCGGCTGCCTGCAGCGTCGCCAGTCCGCGCAGCACGTCGATGGCATAGGCCAGCTGGTAGTCGTCTTCGCGCAGCTTGGTGGCCTCCTCCTCGTGGCGGCGCTCCTCCTCGATCTGGCGGATCTCGTCCTCGGTCAGGCTGTCATTGTCCAGCCGGCCGCGCAGATCGGCCTCCGACCGGGCGACGGGGCGCTTGGGCTCGTCCTCGGCCTCTTCCGCCTGCGCCGGACGGCGCGGTTGCGGCACCAGGATGTCGGGCGAGATGCCCAGCGCCTGGATCGACCGCCCGGACGGCGTGTAATAGCGCGCCGTGGTCAGGCGCATGGCGCCGTCGCCCCTGAGCGGCATCACCGTCTGCACCGATCCCTTGCCGAAGCTCTTGGTGCCGACGACGATGGCGCGGTGGTGGTCCTGCAGCGCGCCGGCGACGATTTCGGACGCGCTGGCCGAGCCGCCATTGATCAGCACCACCATCGGCAGGCCATCGGAAATGTCGCCCTGGGTGGCGTTGAAACGCTCGCCGTCCTCGGGGTTGCGGCCGCGGGTGCTGACGATCTCGCCCTTGTCCAGAAAGGCATCCGACACCTTGATCGCCTGGGTCAGCAGCCCGCCGGGGTTGTTGCGCAGGTCGAGCACGACGCCCGTGACCTTGTCGATGCCGCCGGCGGCCTCGATCTGTTCGAGCAGACCGTTTTCGAGGTTCTTGAAGGTCTGGTCGTTGAAGGTGGTGATCCGCAGGACCACCGCGTTGCGTTCGGTGCGCGCGCGCACCGCCATGATCTTGATGGTGTCGCGGATGATCGACACGTCGAACGGTTCGGCCTCGCCTTCGCGGACGACGGTGATGACGATCTCCGAGCCCACCGGGCCTCGCATCAGGTCGACGGCTTCGTCCAGCGTCAGGCCGAGCACGCTCTCGCCGTCGATATGGGTGATGAAGTCGCCCGCCTCCATGCCGGCGGCGTCGGCGGGGGTGCCGTCGATGGGCGACACCACCTTGACGAAGCCCTCTTCCTGCGTGACCTCGATGCCGAGCCCGCCGAATTCGCCGCGCGTCTGCACCCGCATTTCGGCGGCGTCGTCGGGCGACAGATAGCTCGAATGCGGGTCGAGCGAGGTCAGCATGCCGTTGATCGCCGCCTCGATCAGTTCGCCCTCGTCGACCTCTTCGACATATTGCGCGCGGATGCGCTCGAAAATGTCGCCGAATAGGTCGAGCTGTTCATAGACGTTGGTGGTCTTCGCGGCCTCCTGTGCCAAGAGCGGCGCCGCGACCTGGGTTGTCACCACCACGCCGCCCAGCGTGCCGGCGGCTGCCGCCATCAGGAATTTCTTCATGCGCATCGTCATCCTTTGTCCGTCCTGAACCA
>CAZNMK010000092.1:0-8821 GCA_964574045.1 uncultured Roseovarius sp.
GCGAAAGCGCCCGCCTGGGGGGCGGGCGGGCGCTGCCCGGCGGTTCCCGCCGGGCCGGACGGCATTGAATGGCGTGCCAGGTTCCTTCACCGGTCACCATGGCCATGAAGGCAATCCCCTTCCCCCCCGCCACCGACAACGCTACACCGCCGCCATGACCGCGCCGTTCGACACCCTGGCCGACTTCTTCGATCACGGCTTCGACGCCGTGATCGACGTGCGCAGCCCGTCGGAGTACGCCGAGGATCATATCCCCGGCGCGATCAGCCTGCCGGTACTCGACGATGCCGAGCGCGCCCGCGTCGGCACCGTCTACAAGCGGCAATCGCCGTTTCTGGCGCGCAAGATCGGCGCGGCGCTCATATTCCGCAACGCCGCCGCGCATGTCGAGGGGCCGCTCATGGGCCACGACGGCGGCTGGCGGCCGCTGGTCTATTGCTGGCGCGGCGGGCAGAGATCGGGCAGTTTCGCCTGGATGCTGCGCGAGATCGGCTGGCGGGCCGAAACCGTGCCCGGCGGCTGGCGCAGCTATCGCCGGCTGGTGACAAGGGCGCTCTACGATGCACCGCTGCGCCATCGCCTGATCCAGCTCGGCGGGCACACCGGCACCGCCAAGACCGCCCTCTTGCCGCTTCTGGCGGCGCGGGGGGTGCAGGTGCTCGACCTCGAGGGGCTGGCCAACCACCGCGGCTCGCTGCTCGGGGCGATGCCGGGCGGGCAACCGGCGCAAAAGGGGTTCGAGACCCGCCTTGCCGCGGCCCTGCACCGGCTCGATCCGGCGCGGCCGGTCGTCGCCGAGGCCGAGAGCAGCAAGATCGGCGGGCTCATCCTGCCGCCGTCGCTGTGGGAGGCGATGAAGGCCGCGCCATGGATCGAGATCGCGGCCCCGATCGAGGCGCGTGCACGGTACCTGGCACGGGCCTATGACGACATCCTGTCGGATGCCGGGACACTCAGCGCGCGGCTCGCGCCCCTGCGCCGGTTCCGCGGTCACGCGCTGGTCGACCGCTGGGAAGCGCTGATCGCGGCGGGCGAGCGCGTGGCGCTCTGCCGGTCGCTGGCCGAGGATCACTACGACCCGGCCTATGCGCGTTCGCGCCAGGAACGGCGGCGGTGGGTGATCGCGCGGCTCGAGGCACCGGCGCTCGACGAGGCGGCGCTCGATGCGCTGGCAGACCGGATAGCCGGGGCAGTCGAAACCGCCGCCTGACCGAGGGCGCTCAGCAAGCGGCGGTGACGATGATCTCGACCTTCAGGTCGGGGCTGGCGAGCCTCGCTTCGCCGCAGGCGCGCGCGGGGGCGTGGCCCTCGGGCACCCAGGCGTCCCAGACCGCGTTCATCTCGTCGAAATCATCCATGTCGGCCAGCCAGATCACCGCCTGCAGGATGCGTTCGCGCGACGATCCGGCCTTTTCCAGCAGGGTGTCGATGCGCGCGAGGCATTCGCGCGTCTGCGCGGCGACGGTCGGGCCATCGCCGACCTGCCCGGCGAGATAGGCGACGCCGCCATGCTTGACGATCCGGCTCATCCGCGTGCCGGTTCCGATGCGTTCGATCATGTCTCGTGCTCCTCGTTTGCCGCGCCGCGCGCGGGATACTCATTGCCCCGACGGGGGCGGTGTCAGGCCGCCTGCCCGTCGGTGAACTGCAGCCGCGCCAGGCGGGCATAGAGCCCGTCTTCGGCCACCAGGCTGTCATGGGTGCCCTGCGCGGCGATGCGGCCCTGGTCCATCACCACAATGCGGTCGGCCTTCTTCACCGTCGCCAGCCGGTGGGCGACGATGATGGTGGTGCGGCTTTTCGCCAGCGCCTCGACCGCCTCCTGCACCGCGCGTTCGCTCTCGGCGTCGAGCGCCGAGGTCGCCTCGTCCAGCAGCAGCACCGGCGCGTCGCGCAGGATCGCGCGGGCGATGGCGATGCGCTGTTTCTGGCCGCCCGACAGCATCACCCCGCGTTCGCCCAGCCAGGTATCGTACCCTTCCGGCAGCGCGGCCACGAAGTCGTGCGCGGCGGCGGCGCGGGCGGCGGCCTCGACCTCGGCATCGGTGGCGTCGAGCCGGCCGAAGCGGATGTTCTCGCGCGCCGAGGCGGCGAAGATCACCGGATCCTGCGGCACCAGCGCCATCGCCTTGCGGAAATCGGCCCGCGCCATCTCGTTCAGGGCCACACCGTCCAGCGTCACGCGGCCCCGGTCGGGATCGTAGAACCGCTGGATAAGCTGGACGATCGTGGTCTTCCCGGCCCCCGACGGCCCCACGAGGGCCACCGTCTCGCCGGGCGCGATGCGCAGATCGAGCCCGTTGAGCGCCGGCGCCCCGGGCCGCGCCGGATAGGCGAAATCCACGCATTCGAGGGCGATCTCGCCGCGCACCGGCGCCGGCAGCGGGCGCGGGCTCGACGGATCCTGCACCCGGTCCTCGGCATTGAGCAGTTCGATCAGCCGCTCGGTCGCCCCGGCGGCGCGCAACAGCTCGCCCCAGATTTCCGACAGCGCCGCCACCGCGCCCGCCACCAGCACCGAATAGATCACGAACTGAACCAGCATGCCGATGCTCATATCGCCGGCGCGCACGTCGCGCGCACCGATCCACAGCACCCCGACGATGCCGGTGAACACCAGGAAGATCACGATCGCCGTCATCACCGCGCGGGTACGGATACGGCGGCTGGCGGCGGAATAGCTTGCTTCGGTCACCTCGGCGAAACGGGCGCGGCTGGCGGCCTCGTGGGTAAAGGCCTGCACCGTCTGAACGCTGCTGAGCGCCTCCGAGGCGTTGCCGGAACTGGCGGCGATCCAGTCCTGGTTTTCGCGGCTCAATGCGCGCAGCCGCCGCCCCAGCGTCAGGATCGGCACGACCACCGCCGGCACGATCAAGAGCACCAGCGCCGTCAGCTTGGGCGAGGTGATCAGCATCAGCCCCAGCCCGCCGATGAAAATCAGCACGTTGCGCAGCGCGACCGAAATCGACGATCCGATGACGCTGAGAATGAGCGTGGTATCGGTGGTGATACGGCTGAGAACCTCGCCCGTCATCACGTTGTCGAAAAATGCGGGGCTCAGGCCGATGACCCGGTCGAAGACCGCCTTGCGGATGTCGGCCACGACCCGCTCGCCCAGCTTCGAGACCAGCGCATAGCGCAGCGCCGTGCCCAGCGCCAGCAAGCCGGCGATGGCGATGGCGGCGACGAAATACTGATCCAGCAGCGCGCCGTTCTCGGTGCCGAAATTGTCGACCACCCGGCGCACCGCCATCGGCAGGACGAGCGAGACCGCGGCCGTCAGCACCAGCGCCAGCACCGCCGCCAACGCCAACAGCCGGTATGGCCTGACAAAGGGCCACAGCTCGGTCAGCGCGCCGACCTTCCTGGCCTTCTGCCTGTCCTCGGTCTTTGCGCCCGCGTCCGCCCTGCGCACCATCGCCATACCCCGGTTGTGCTGTCGGGCGCTTCTTGACCGCCCGGCGCCGAAGGGTCAAGGGCCGAACCCGCGCGGAGAACGGGCACGGCCCGCGATCCTGTGCGGCCGGATTGGAGCGGGCGGCGGGAATCGAACCCGCGTCATCAGCTTGGAAGGCTGAGGTCTTACCACTACACAACGCCCGCCCGGTGGCGCCGACGCATATTTCATGGCGGACCGAGGGTCAAGTGCCGCACCGCCGCCCGGCTCTTTCGCGCGCGCCAGAGCATGCCGGGTTCAATCGCAAAGAGCCGCGCGCGCACCCCTTGCCCGACCCGGGGCCGCGCCAGCCGGCACGCAAGGCCGGCCCTGGGGCCGGGGCGTGAAACGGGTCCGATCTGGCGCGGCACGCGCCGGCGGTTCACTACCCGGCCTGGCGCACCACCAGGACAGACTGGTCGGCATGGCGCACGATCCGCGCCGCGTTCGGCCCGACCAGGTAGTCGCGCAGTTCGGGGCGGTGCGCGCCCACGACGATGGCATCGGCGCCGATCCGTTTCGACAGCCGGATCACGCAATCGTAGATCGTGCCCTGCAACACATGCGCCTTGACCCCCTCCGGCAGGGTGCGCGCGATCCAATCCTCGAGCATGGTCTTCGCGCCTGCCAGCAGCTTCTTGTTGTGGTCGGCGCCGAACGCGGCGCCCACCATCGGCATGCCCACGCTCGGCACCACGTTGACGACGTGGATTTCCGCCCCCGACGCGCCGGCCATCAGGCGGGTCGCCTCGGCCAGCCGCTCGGCCCCCTCCATCGCGTTGAGATCGACGGCAAGCAGGATCCTTGTGAACATGTCCGTTTCCCCCTCAGAACGCCGGCTGACGCGCGCGCGGACGCTGGATCAGAACGATCCCCGCCAGGAGCAGCAGCGCCGGAATGAAGAACATCTCCTTGGGCATCCGCTCGTTTTCGACCTGGGCCTGGGCGATGACCACCGACGCATCGCCGTAATAGTCGTATTCGATGCCGATGGTCTCGAAATGCGGCGTGCCGGGGAAAGGTTCTTCCAGCAGCAGCGCGCCGCCGTCGTCCACCGCCGTCAGCCCCTGCCCGGACAGCGCCGCCATCGCGTCGCCGGGGATGCCCGGAATGACGATCACCGTCGAGCGGGTTTCGCCGGTGTCGAAATCCGGCCCCTCGACGGTCAGGCGGATGTCCTGGCCCTCGGCCGCCCCTTCCATCAGCGCCAGCGCCGCCGTCCCCTCGGCGGTGACGTAGGGCTCGCTCACGCGGTCGAGAAAGAAACCGGGCCGGAAAAGCATGAAGGCCACGAGCAGCAACACCGCGCTTTCCCATTTCCGCGACCTGGCGATGAAATAACCCTGGGTCGCCGCGGCGAACAGCAGCATCGCCAGCAGCGCCACGACGAACACGAACACGGCCTGCAACGGCCCCACGTCGATCAGCAGGAGATCGGTGTTGAAGATGAAGAGAAACGGCAGAAGCGCGGTGCGGATGTCATAGGCGAAACCCTGCACCCCGGTCATGATCGGATCGCCGCGGCTGATCGCGGCGGCGGCATAGGCCGCGAGCCCCACCGGCGGCGTGTCGTCGGCCAGGATGCCGAAATAAAAGACGAACATGTGCACGGCAATGAGCGGCACCACCAGCCCCGCCTGCGCGCCCACCGACACGATCACCGGCGCCATCAGGCTGGAGACCACGATGTAGTTGGCCGTCGTCGGCAGCCCCATCCCGAGGATCAGGCTCAGCACGGCGACGAGAAAGAGCAGCACCATCAGGTTGCCGCCCGAGATCACCTCGATCACCTGGCCGATGACCTGGTGCGCGCCGGTCAGGCTGATGGTGCCGACGATGATGCCGGCCGCGCCGGTGGCGACACCGATGCCGATCATGTTGCGCGCCCCCAGGATCAGCCCGGCGACGAAATCGCGCCAGCCCTGCCGTGCCTCTTCGGACAGGCCATGACCGCGAAAGAACGCCTTGAGCGGCCGGTGCGTGAGCGCGATCACGATCATGAAGATCGTGGCCCAGAACGCCGACAGCGCCGGCGACAGCCGGTCCAGGCTGTCGGTACGCACCATCAGGTTCCACACCAGCACGAAGATCGGAATGGCGAAATAGAGACCGCCGATCAGCGTCGGGGTCAGCCGCGGCGCCACCGGCGGACCGTCCCGGTCCTTGTCGTCTTCAAGTTCGGGCAAGCGGGCAGCTACGGCGACGAGGACAAGATAGGCCAGCGCCAGCACCGCCACGGCGGCATAGATCGACTGTCCCATGACCGGGTCGAGCAGCGCCCTCAGCCCGATCATAAGGTAGGTGCAGATGCCCAGAAGGATGAAGCCGGACAGGAACAGCACCAGGATCATCAGCACGCCGATCCTGCGGCCGGGCTTTTCCAGCCCCTTCAGCCCCATCTTCAGGCTTTCCAGGTGCACGATGTAGAGGAGCGCGATGTAGGAAATCACCGCCGGCAGAAAGGCGTGCTTGATGACGTCGATATAGGGGATGTTGACGTATTCCACCATGAGAAAGGCCGCCGCGCCCATCACCGGCGGCGTCAACTGGCCATTGGTCGACGACGCGACCTCGACCGCGCCGGCCTTTTCGGCGGGAAAGCCGATCCGCCGCATCAGCGGGATGGTGAAGGTGCCGGTGGTCACGGTGTTGGCGATGGACGAGCCCGAGATCATGCCGGTCATCATCGAGCTCAGCACCGCCGCCTTGGCCGGCCCGCCCCTGAGCGCGCCCAATAGCGCGATCGCCACCTTGATGAACCAGTTGCCGCCGCCGGCACGGTCCAGCAATGCGCCAAAGAGCACGAAGAGAAAGATCATCGTGGTCGACACGCCCAGCGCCACGCCAAAGACGCCCTCGGTCTGCATCCAGTAGTGTCCCAGCGCCTTGCTGAGCGACGCGCCACCGTAATTGGTGATGTTGCGCGCCCATTCCGAGTAGCCGCCGAAAAAGGCGAAGAGGATGAAACACGACGCGATGACCACCAGCGGCAGCCCCAGCGAGCGGTAGACCGAGACCAAGAGCACCACCATGCCGATGGCCGACATGGTGACGTCCGTGGCCGTCCACAGCCCCGGCCGGTCGGCGATCTCGAAGCGGAACGCCACCAGATAAAGGCAGGCCGCGACCCCCAGTGCCATGAGCGCCCAGTCATAGGCCGGGATGCGGTCGCGCGGCGAGTTGCGAAAGAGCGGAAAGGCCAGCGTCGCCAGCATGATGGCAAAGGCCAGGTGAACGAAACGGGCCTGTGCGACGATGTTGGCGAAGAACGACATGCCGGTCGCCTCGGCCACGAGGCCGGGCACCCTGGATGCGATGTAGAGCTGAAAGAGCGACCATACGATGCAGGTGCCGACGATCAGCTTCGACTGCCAGGCGGCAGCGGGGTTGCGGGCGCCGGTATCGGCCTCGGCAACCATGTCGTCGGCACTGCGCACCTCTTGCGGGTTCTCGCTCACTCTCCCCCTCCCCCGGTCATGTCGGCCGTCAAGGAAAACAGGCGCCCGAATGTGCCGGGCGCCTGTCGTTCATCGGCTCAGTCGATCAGACCGAGTTCCCTGTAGGCCTTCTCGGCCCCCGGATGCAGCGGCGCCGACAGGCCCGCCGACACCATCTGCTTGGGGTCGAGATTGGCGAAGGCCGGGTGCAGCTGACGGAAATCGTCGATGTTCTCCATCACCGCCTTGGCCACGACATAGACCACGTCCTCGGGAACGTTGGCCGAGGTGACGAAGGTCGCACCGACACCAAAGGTGGTGGTGTCCTGCGGATTGCCGTCATACATCCCGCCGGGAATGGTGGCGACGCGGTAATAGGGATTGTCCGCGACCAGCTTTTCGATCGGCTCGCCCACCACGTCGAGCAGCTTGACGTTGCAGGTGGTGGTGGCCTCCTGGATCGCAGCGGCGGGGTGGCCGATGGTGTAGATCATCGCGTCGATATTGCCGTCGCACAGCTGCTGGGCCATCTCCGAGCCCTTGTATTCGGTCGCGAGCGCGAAATCGTCCATGCCGATGCCGAAGGCCTCCATCACCACTTCCATCGTGGCGCGCTGGCCGGAGCCCGGGTTGCCGACGTTGACGCGCTTGTCCTTGAGCCCTTCGAAATCTTCGATGCCGCTGTCGCCGCGCACCATCAGGGTGAAGGGTTCGGGATGCACCGAAAAGACGGCGCGGATTTCCGGGAAGGGGTTGTCGGCGAATTTCGAGGTGCCGTGATAGGCGTGGTACTGCCAGTCGGACTGGGCAACGCCGAATTCCAGCTCGCCGGCCTTGATGGTGTTGATGTTGTAGACCGAGCCGCCGGTCGATTCGACGGCGCAGCGGATGCCGTGTTCCTTGCGGTCCTTGTTGACCAGCCGGCAGATGGCGCCGCCGGTGGGATAGTAGACGCCGGTCACGCCGCCGGTGCCGATCGAGACGAACTGCTGCGCCGATGCGCCGCCCGAAACCGCGATGGCGGTGGCCGCGAATGCGCCGAAGACAAATCTTTTCATGGCTTTCTCCCTTGTTGCCGAGCTTGCCTGGCAAAGCTCCTGTGCCCCAGTAGACTCAGAACCGGCTCGTATTGCAACCCGTCCGGCCGGGTTCGCCGTTTTGCCGTTGCGGCATCTTGGGGGCGGGCCGGGCTCAGCGGCCGGCCGCATCGGCCTCGCCGGCGGCGCGGATCTGGCTCAGCGTCGCGCGCGGGCTCAGCGCCTCGGGCGAGATCGCGAGATCGAGCACCGCACCGCTGGCGGATGCGCACGCGCGCGCGAACGCGGCGGCGAAATCGGCGGTCCGCTCGACCCGTTCGGCATGAAATCCATGCGCGCGCGCAAGCGCGGCGAAATCGGGATTCGCGCTCATCGTCGTTCCCGAAACGCGGCCGGGATAGCTGCGTTCCTGGTGTGCGCGGATGGTGCCGTAGATGCCGTTGTCGAGGATCAGCACCACCGGCCGCGCCCCGGCCTGCGCCGCGGTGGCCAGTTCGGACGCCGTCATCTGGAAATCGCCGTCGCCGGCGAAGCACAGCACAAGCCGGCCGGGATGTTCGAGCCCGGCGGCGATGGCGGCGGGCAGCCCGTATCCCATCGCCCCCGATTGCGGCGCCAGCAGCCGCCGCGCCGGCCCGTATTTCAGGAACCGCCCGGGCCAGACGGCGAAATTGCCCGCCCCGTTGGTCACGATCGCATCCTCGGGCAGCACCTCGCGCAGATGCGCCATGACATGCCCCATGTCCACGGGCGAGGGCAGATCGGGCAGATCGAAGCCCGCCTCGTATGCCTGCCGCGCCCCGGCCCGCCAGCGCCCCCGGCCGCCGCCGACCGCACCCGCCGCCGCCAGCGCGGCGGCAAAGGCGTTGGGCCCGGCATGGATGCCCAGCGCCGGGCGATAGACCTTGCCC
>CAZNMK010000093.1:0-4814 GCA_964574045.1 uncultured Roseovarius sp.
TGGGTGGTACCGGTCTTGCCTGCCGCCTCGATGCCCGGCAGCCGCGCGCGCCGGCCGGTGCCGTTTTCGACCACCTGGTACATCATCCATGTCAACTGGCGCGCCGCCTCCTCGCGGATCACCCGCTCGCCGATGCCGCCGCCGGCACCCATCAGCGGCTCGTCCTCGCCCAGAAGCCGCAGCTCGATCAGCCCGTAGGGCGTCACCGACGAGCCGCCGTTCAGGATGCCGGCATAGGCGCCGGTCATTTCCAGAAGCGTGCTTTCCGAGGCCCCCAGCGCCAGCGCCGGGCCGGCGGCGAGATCGCTCTCGATGCCAAAATCCGACGCCACCTTGCGCACCCGCTCGAGCCCGACCGCCTCGGCCACCTTGACCGCCGGCACGTTGAGCGAGCGTTTCAATGCCTCCGCCAGCGTCACCCGGCCGTAATGCCTGCGCGAATAGTTCTCGGGGCACCACCGGCCCGAACCGGGGATGTTCAGGCAATAGGGTTCGTCCACCACTGTCGCCTGCGGACCATAGCCCATCTCCAGCGCGGTGGCGTAGACGAAAGGCTTGAACGCCGATCCGGTCTGTCGTCGCGCCATCGTGGCACGGTTGAAGGCGCCCACGACATTGGTGTCGCGCCCGCCCACCATTGCCCGTACCGCGCCGTCGGCCGACATCACCACGATCGCCGCCTGCGCTTCGGAGCCGTCCTTGACCTTGTCGGCAAAGACCGTGCGCATCGCCTCTTCGGCGGCGCGCTGGATGCGCTGGTCGAGCGTGGTGCGGATGATCACGTCCTCGGTGGTGGCGCGGGTGAAGAAATCCGGTCCCGATTCCATCACCCAGTCGGCGAAATAGCCCCCGGTCTGCGCCTCGGCGGCCTCCGACAGGGTGGCGGGGTTCGCCTGCGCCGCCATTGCCTCGGCCTCGGTCAGATAGCCTTGCTCGGCCATCAGCCGCAGCACCGTCGCCGCCCGCGCCTGCGACCGCGCAAGATTGGTGGTCGGCGCATAGCGCGACGGCGCCGTCAGCAGGCCGGCCAGCATCGCGCCCTCCTGCGGGCTCAGCGCCGCGGCGGGCTTGCCGAAATAGCGCTGCGCCGCGGCCTCGGCCCCGAAGGCGCCGCCGCCCATATAGGCGCGGTTGAGATAGATCGAGAGGATCTCGTTCTTGGAATACTTGACTTCCATCGCCAGTGCATAGATCGCCTCCTTGGCCTTGCGCCACAGCGTCGTGCGCCGGCAGTCCTGGACGTAATCCTGCTCGCTCTCCCACAGGGCGGGATCGTATACGACCCCGAGACACAGCAGTTTGGCGGTCTGCTGGGTGATGGTCGAACCGCCATGCCCGGAAAACGGCCCGCGCCCCTCGCGCAGGTTGATCAGGATCGCGCCCACCACGCCCTGCGGACTGATGCCGAAATGGCGGTAAAAGCGGCGGTCCTCGGTGGCGATGACCGCATCGCGCAGGTAGGGGCTGACGCTGTCTGCGGTGACCGCCCCGCCGAACTGATCGCCGCGCCAGGCAAAGACCTCGCCGTTCTGGTCGCGCAGCGTGACCGACCCGCGCGAGCGCCCGTCGAGAACCTCGCGCACATCCGGCAGGGTGGTGAATGTATAGAACACCGCCAACCCGAGGATGATCGCCGCCAGCGCCGTCAGCCTCCATGTCACCGCCCACACCATGCGGCCCATCCAGCGCAGCAGCCGGCTCGGCAGCCCCCGGCGTTTGCGCGGCGACGGCTTGCGCCGCGTGCTGCGGCGCACGGTCTTCTTCCTGTTTCCGGTCCCCCGCTTTTCAGCCACGAGGCGCGGCCGGCTCCGCCCGGTCTTGCTCATTCTCGCCCTGTCTCGTGCCCCGCGTCCAACCTACCCGTGAGCGCGATACTAGACCGCGCCACCGGCAAAGTTGACCCCGGATTTCCTTGCTGAAATGCCCAATATTTGATCGTGCTCGGAATTATGCACAAATTTTGGGCATTCTGCACCCTTGAACCGCGCCGCCCGGGCGCGCCGCCTTTTCCGATACCGTTAACCGATCTTTTCTGCACCTGCAAAATCACCGCCGGCCCGCAACGGGCCCGAAAGGAGCAGACCGATGACAAGACCGATGCAACTGTCGCTGACGGCCGCCGCGCTCGCCGCGCTGCCGCTGCCCGGCCTCGCGCAGGAGGCCGCCACCGCAACCATGCACAAGGGCGACGTCGCCTGGATGCTGACCGCCACCCTTCTGGTGCTGTTCATGATCGTTCCGGGACTGGCGCTTTTCTATGGCGGGCTCGTGCGTTCCAAGAACATGCTTTCGGTGCTGATGCAGTGCACCTCGATCGCCGCCCTGGCGATGGTGATCTGGGTGCTCTGGGGCTATTCCTTTGCCTTCGGCGGCGGCACCGGCCCGTTCTGGGGCGGGTTCGGCAAGCTCTTTCTGGCCGGTGTCGGACCCGATTCGATGGCGGCCACCTTCACCGAGGGCGTGGTCATCCCCGAATACCTGTTCATCGCCTTCCAGATGACCTTTGCCGCGATCACCCCGGCGCTGATCGTCGGCGCGCTGGCCGAGCGTATCCGCTTCGGCGCGCTGATGCTGTTCTGCGCGCTCTGGGTCACCGTTGTCTATTTCCCCATCGCACACATGGTCTGGGACGGCGCCGGGCTGATCTTCAACTGGGGCGCGATCGACTTTGCCGGCGGCACGGTGGTCCATATCAATGCCGGCGTCTCGGCGCTGGTGGGCTGCATGGTTCTCGGGCCGCGTACCGGCTTTGGCCGCGACAACCTCGCGCCGCATTCGGTGACGCTGACGCTGGTCGGCGCGGGCATCCTCTGGGTCGGGTGGTTCGGCTTCAACGCCGGTTCGAACCTCGAGGCCAACGGCGGCGCCGCGCTGGCGACGATCAATACCTTCGCCGCCACCGCCGCCGCGATCCTCGCCTGGAACGCGATCGAAAAGATCGCCCGCGGGCATTCCTCGATGCTGGGCGCCGCCACCGGCATGATCGCGGGGCTGGTCGCGATCACCCCGGCCTGCGGCACGGTCGGGCCGGTGGGCGCCATCGTGCTGGGCGCCGCCGCCTCGGCTGGCTGCTACTTTTTCGTCGCGGCGGTCAAGACCAGGCTCGGCTATGACGACAGCCTCGACGTCTTCGGCGTGCACGGCATCGGCGGCATCGTCGGCGCCATCGGCACCGGCCTGTTGTCCGGTCCGGCGCTCGGTGGGATCATGGGCGACGACTATGCAACGCTCTCGCAGACCGCCATACAGATCAAGGCGGTGCTCGTCACCATCGTCTGGAGCGCCGTCGCCTCGTTCGTTCTCTTCAAGCTCGTCGACATGACGCTCGGCCTGCGCGTCCCCGAAGAGGAGGAGCGTCAGGGTCTCGACCAGACCAGCCACGGCGAGTCCGCCTACAGCCTCTGACCGCCGCCGGGTCGGCCGCGCGAGACCCCGGGCGCGGACCCGGGGCCCTTGTCACGCGTTCACGGGCTGCGGCGCGCCGGTGGCCATGTTGGTGCCCACATAGGGGAGCCTCGCCGCCTTCCATGCGCCGAACCCGCCCTGCATGTGGGCGATACGCGCGATCCCGGCGGCAATGCAGGCGCGCGCCACCCTTTCGGACCGCGCGCCCGAGCCGCACAGGAACACGATGCGCTTGTCGCTCTGCCCCGGCAGCGCCCGCGCCTCGAAGAACGGCAGCGGCAACAAGAGCGCGCCGCCGATGTGTTCGAAGGCGTATTCCTGGATCGTGCGGACGTCGATCAGCACGATCTCGTGGAGCTCATAGGCGGCGGCGACCTCCTCGACCGTCCATGTTTCCAGCGTGGCCCCGTCGACGGTTTCGGTTTTCATGGTAAGGTCTCCTCTTGTCGGAATGCTGTTTCAGAACCGGTTGGCAGGGATCTTGAAATAGCTGTGACCGTCGGCCTCGGGCTCAGGCAGGCGGCCGCCGCGCAGGTTCACCTGCAGGGCATAGAGCATCCGGTCGGGCAGGCCCAGCGTCGCGTCGCGTTCGTCGCGCAGGCGCATGTATTCCTCGCGGGCGGTGCCGCCGCCCAGATGCGGATTGTCGCGGCGATGCTCGCCCACGGTCGCCTCCCATGCCGGTTCCTCGCGGTCCTCCACCGGCGGGTAGTCGTGGCCGACGAAGAGCCGCGTCGCATCGGGCAGGGCGAGGATGCGTTGCAGGCTGTCGTAGAGCACGCTCGACGACCCGCCCGGGAAATCGGCGCGCGAGGTTCCGACATCGACATGCATCAGCGTGTCGTGGACAAAGGCCGCGTCATCGCCCACCAGGTAGGTGACGGAACCCAGCGTATGCCCTGGCGACAGCATCACCCGCACCTCGAGCCCGCCGATCCTGAAGCTGTCGCCGTCCGCGAACAGCCGGCTGAAATCCCGGGCGGGATCGAACGCACCGGGAAGATTGTAGAACCGGGTCCACAGATCGGCGATCTCGCCCACCTTTTCGCCGATGGCGTTGGGCGCGCCGGTCTGCCCGGCCAGCCAGTGCGACGCCATGAGGTGATCGGCATGCGGGTGGGTGTCCAGCACCCATTCGACCTCCAGCCCCTCGTCGCGGACGAAATCCAGTACCTCCTGCGCGCTCTCGGTGCCGGTGCGGGCATGGGCCGGGTCGAAATCCAGCACCACGTCCACAAGCCCGGCCTTCCTGGTGGCCGGGTCGGCGACGACATACTGAATGCTGCCGGTGGCGGGATCGTGAAACCCCGTCACCTGCGGCGAATTCGGTCCCATCGAGGGGCTGGTGCGTCGATACATGTCTGCGCCTCCTTTCGCGTTTGCATTCAGATAATCGGATATTTTCTGCT
>CAZNMK010000093.1:4824-8700 GCA_964574045.1 uncultured Roseovarius sp.
CAAGCCCCGCGAGCGGAAAGCTGCGTGCCCCCGCCATGGGCCGCCCTTTGCTGTCTGGCAGAATCGGTCCAGGACATGCTAGGTATTGGGGGATGAACAGCCAAAACCCCAACATAAGCCTCGACCGCCCGAGCATTCGCCAGCTCGACGAGGGCGCGATCAACCGCATCGCCGCCGGCGAGGTGGTCGAACGCCCCGCCGCCGCGGTCAAGGAACTGGTGGAGAACGCGCTCGATGCCGGGGCGCGGCGGATCGAGGTTGCCCAGGCCGACGGCGGCAAGACCCTGATCCGCGTCAGCGACGACGGCTGCGGCATGACCGCCGAGGACCTGCCCCTGGCGCTGGCGCGGCACGCCACCTCCAAGATCGACGGCTCCGACCTCCTCGACATCCACAGCTTCGGCTTTCGCGGCGAGGCGCTGCCGAGCCTCGGCGCCGTGGGCCGGCTCAACATCGCCTCGCGCGCCGCCGGGTTTGAGGCGGCCGAGATTTCCGTCACCGGCGGGCGGATGAGCGGCCCGCGCCCCGCCGCGCTCAATTCCGGCACCGTCGTCACCCTGCGCGACATCTTTCACGCTACGCCGGCGCGGCTCAAGTTCCTGCGCTCGGACCGGGCCGAGGCGCAGGCCATCGCCGACACCGTGCGGCGGCTGGCGATGGCGGCGCCCGGCGTGGCGTTCGTGCTCCGCGACGTTTCGGGCGGGGGCGAAGGCCGCGTCGTGCTGCGCGCCGATGCCGAGACCGGCGATCCGTTCGACGCGCTCGGGGCTCGGCTCGCGCGTATCCTCGGGCGCGACTTCGCCGACAACGCCCTGCCCGTCGACGCCGCGCGCGAGGGGCTGCGCATGACCGGCCTCGCCGCGCTGCCGACCTATTCGCGCGGCGCGGCGGTGGCGCAGCATCTCTTCGTCAACGGCCGCCCGGTGCGCGACCGGATGCTGACCGGCGCTCTGCGCGCCGCCTATCGCGACCTCTTGCCGCGCGACCGCCACCCGGCGGCGGCGCTCTTCATCGACTGCGACCCGCGCCGCGTCGACGTCAACGTGCACCCGGCCAAGACCGAGGTGCGCTTTCGCGATCCGGGCCTCGCGCGGGGGCTGATCGTGTCGGGGCTGCGGCACGCGCTGGCCGAGGCAGGGCACCGCGCCTCCTCGACCGTTGGCGGCGCGACGCTGGGCGCGTTCCGGCCCGAACCGGCCGGCGCGCGCATCTACCGGATGGACCGCCCCACGCCCGGCGCCCTGCGCGCTGCGCACATGGCCCAGGCGCCGGGTTTCGCCGAGATGCAGGGCGCCTACAGCGGCCGGGTCGAGGACGGCGAGGACGGCGCGCCCACGCCTGACGAGCCGGACACGGTGCACCCGCTGGGTGCCGCCCGGGCGCAGATCCACGAGAATTACATCGTCGCCCAGACCGCCGACGGCATGGTCATCGTCGATCAGCACGCCGCCCATGAACGGCTGGTCTACGAGCGCCTCAAGCGCCAGCTTGACGAGGCCGGGGTCAGGGCGCAGGCGCTGCTCATCCCCGAGATCGTCGAGCTTTCAGCCACTGAGGCCGCGCACCTGCTGGACGCGGCCCCCGATCTCGCCCGGCTGGGGCTCGTGATCGAGCCCTTCGGTCCCGGCGCGGTCGCGGTGCGCGAGACCCCGACGGTGCTGGGCGCCTGCGACGCCGCCGCGCTGGTGCGCGACATCCTCGACGAGCTCAGCGATACCGGCGACAGCCTGGCGCTGCGCGCGCGCATCGACGCGGTGCTCTCGCGCATGGCCTGCCACGGCTCGGTACGCTCGGGCCGCCGGATGAGCGGCGAGGAAATGAACGCGCTTTTGCGCGAGATCGAGGCGACGCCGCATTCGGGCCAGTGCAACCACGGCCGGCCCACCTATGTCGAGCTCAAGCTCGCCGATATCGAAAGGCTGTTCGGGCGGACATGATCACAATCGGCGATACGACCTATGCCTTGAACGATCCCGCGACCATCGCGGCCCTGGCTGGCGCGGCGCTGTTGCTGCTGGTGCTCGTGCTGCTGATGTCAGCGGTGCGCGCCGCCAACCGTTCGGCCCGGCTGACCGAACCGCTGATCCGGCAGATGGGCGATCTCGGCCAGCGGGTGCAGGCACTGGGCGACGGCCAGCACCAGCTCGCCGGCGGGCTGACCCATGTGTCCGAGGCCCAGGCCAAGGCGCAGACCGGCATGCTACGCCTGATGGAAGAGCGCCTCGCGCAGGTGCAGGAACAGATGAACCAGAACCTCTCGGGCTCGGCCCGGCGTACGGCGCAGTCACTCGGCGAATTGCAGGAACGGCTCAAGGTCATCGACAAGGCGCAGGAGAACATCACCCGGCTTTCGGGCGACGTGCTCAGCCTGCAGGACATCCTGTCGAACAAGCAGACGCGCGGCGCCTTCGGCGAGATCCAGCTGACCGACATCGTGTCCAAGGCGCTGCCGTCGGACAGCTACGCGCTGCAACATACGCTGGCGAATGGACGCCGTGCCGACTGCCTGATCCATCTGCCCAACCCGCCGGGGCCGATCTGCATCGACAGCAAGTTTCCGCTGGAGGCGTATGAGGGGCTGCGGCGCGCCCAGACCGACCGCGAGGTGCAAGAGGCCGCCCGCGCCCTGCGCGCCGCCGTCCGCAAGCACATCCGCGACATCTCTGATCGCTACATCATCGAGGGCGAGACCGCCGACGGCGCGCTGATGTTCCTGCCCTCCGAGGCGGTCTATGCCGAGTTGCACGCAAATTTCGCCGAGCTGGTGCGCGAGGGTTTCGCCGCGCGGGTCTGGATCGTCTCGCCCACCACCTGCATGGCGACGCTCAACACCATGCGCGCGATCCTCAAGGACGCACGCATGCGCGAGCAGGCCGGCGCCATCAGGCGCGAACTCGGCCTGCTGTTCGCGGATGTCGACAGGCTGGGCAACCGGGTGGAGAACCTCGACCGGCATTTCCACCAGGCGGCCAAGGACATTTCCGAAATCAAGATTTCCGCCGACAAGGCGGGCCGCCGGGCGCGGCGGCTGGACAATTTCGATTTCGAGGAACTGGCGCCGGAAACCGAGCCGGCCATCGTCAAGCTGGCCAAACCCGAGGGCTGAGAGGGGGCGCCGCGCGGGCGCTACGCCCGGCAGTGGCGGGCGACCTCGCGGTCGAGCAGGCCGGTTTCCACCAGCAGGCAACGGTCGCGTGCCTCGTAGTAATAGCCGCGCGCGTACCACATCACCGCCCGGTCCATGTCGCCATCCGACACCAGCCAGGCGCCGCGCAGGTACTTCACCCCCCAGTTGAGGTTGGTCTCGGCATCGAGGAGCTGGGCCGCGTCGCCGCGGAAACCGATGCCGCGGGCGGTGGCGGGCAGGATCTGCATCATCCCGTAATAGGGGCCGTTGCGCGCGCCCGGCCGGTAGTCGCTTTCGCGCTGCACCACCTTGTGCACCAGCGCGCGGGGCACCTCGTAGCGGTCTGCGGTATCGTTGATGAGCTGGCGTATCTCGGGCGTCTCGCCGGGGTAGAGCGGCAGCGCGCGGGTCGATATCTGGGGCTCGCGGGGGGCGGTGCCGCACGCGGCAAGCGCGCCGAGCGCCGCAACGAGGGCGATGCGTCTGAGGATCACCGGCCACTGTCTCCGTTCGGTGTTATCGGCGCGATGGGGCACGAAAACCCGCACCCTGGCAAGCGCGCTGGCGCGCAAGACCGGAAACGGGCGGGAATCCGCGCGCGACGGCGCGGGTCCTGCCTACATCGTTTCCAGGCAATGGCGGCGGAACGCGCGCTTCAGGAGGTCGAGTTCCTCGCGCAGGAGCGTCACCTCGGCGCGGATGTCATAGGCCAGCGCGTCGCCCGACATCAGCGCGAAATCCCCGATCCG
>CAZNMK010000094.1:0-8668 GCA_964574045.1 uncultured Roseovarius sp.
AGGTTGTTCATGCGCGGAAACGCCATGTCCGGCGCCCCGATCTGCAGCGGCATGAAATAGTTGCCGAACCCCCCGAACAGCGCCGGAATGACCACGAAGAACATCATCAGCAACCCGTGATAGGTAACCAGGACGTTCCAGACATGCCCGTTCGGCGTGCATTCGGCCGCCGACGGCATCAGGCGAAAACCCTCCATGCACATGAACTGAACGCCGGGTTCCATCAGCTCCAGCCGCATGAACACCGACATCAGCGCCGCCACCAGGCCGATGGCGGCGGCGGTAAAGATATAGAGCAGGCCGATCGTCTTGTGATTGGTCGACATGAACCAGCGGGAAAAGAACCCCTGCCCTCCATGATCTTCGCTGTGGTGCAGTGTCGCTTCGCTCATCTGGGCCTCCCTCGGGGCTGGATCGTTGGCGGATCAGGCGTGACTCGCGGTATCGAACCGCGGAAAGAGGACGTTGTTTTCCAGGTGCAGATGCTCGATCAGGTCGGTCCTGAACCGGGCCAGATCGGCATATAGCGCCCGCCAGGATACGCAGGCATCCCCGGGCGGCGTGCACTCGTCGGTCAGCCGGTCGATCCGGTCCAGGAAGCCGGCGAACTTTGCGGGATCGTGGCGCATGTTGCGGATGGCGGCCCCGGTGCGCGTCTGCATCCTGCCGGCAAGGGCGGGAAAGAGCGCCGCCTCCTGCGCGTCCATCAGGGTTTCGAACTCGCCCCGGAAATGGCGCAGCGCCTGCGCCAGCCCCAGCGGCACGGCCGGATGATGCAGATGGGCCGTCTCGACGGTTTCGGAGAGCACGACCAGCGCCGCCATCTGGCGGCGGTGAACGTCGTGATAGCGTCCGCGGATATGGTCGATCAGCGCGGCCGTCCGCCTGGGGGCCACCGGCGCGGCCTCGGGGTCGAGCGCGCCGAGCGCGGCCTCCACCGCGCCCAGGTCGAGCCCGCGGTGTTCGGCGGCGTCTTGCAGGCTCACATGGCCCTGACAGCAGAACTCGATGCCGAAACGGCGCAGGACGGACGAGGCGCCCGGCAGCCCGGCCGCGATGGCGCCGACGCCGCTGTCGCGCAGGTCTTGGGTGGGTACTGTCATTCCTTGGTCCTCCTCCTTGTGCGGCGGCGCCTAGAACTTCTCCTCGACGATCCGCCCGGCCGGGACGCCCAGATCGGCGAGCGCGCCGCGCACCGCCTTCATCATCGGAGGCGGCCCGCAGAGGTAGCAAAGGCTCTCGGGCGTCACGAACCGCTTCAGGTATTCCCGGTCGAGCCGCTGCTGCGGCACGCCGGCGCCGGCTTCGTCGACGACGAACGCGGCGGTAAGCCCTTTCATCGCCTCGAACTTCTCGCGCCAGATGATGTCGGCTTCGGTCTTGTTGGCAAAGAGCAGGGTCGAACCCGCGAGCGTTCCGTGCTCATGCAGCCGCTGGCGCAGGATCGCGATCATCGGCGTGATGCCGGCACCGCCGGCGATGAACACCCCCGGCCCCCGATCCGAGAGGGCGCCGAAGGGGCCCTTCATCTCGACCTCGTCGCCTGGCACCATCCGCCCGATCCGCTCGGTGACGCCGCGATGATCGGGATAGGACTTGATGATGAATTCGAGCGTCGGCTCGTCGGGCAGCGTGATCGGCGTGAAGGGCCGGCCCTTGTCCTCCCATCCGGCTTTCAGCAGATGCAGCTCGACCCCCTGCCCGGGGGAATACGCGAACCCCTCGGGACGGTCGAATACCAGGTGATGGGTGTCGTGGGTCACGGGCTCGATGCGTCTTAGCGTCAGACGATGGGCCATGGGCAACTCCTCTCGGCACGTATCCGGGCGCGGCCACGCGCCGGCTCGCCGCCTGGTTTGCGCAGGCAACCCGAATCCGTTCCTTAATTGGTATTTGCAATACCGATTATCGTCGCATATATTTGGTATTGTCAATACCAATTGAAAAGGCAATGCATGAGACTGGCCGCTTTCACCGACTACGGGCTCAGGGCACTGATGCGCCTGGCCGGGGCGCAGGGCCGGCCGATCTCGACCGGGCAGATCGCCGAAGAGCTCGAAATCTCCCAGCACCACCTCGCCAAGGTGGTGCGGGAGTTGGGCCGCGGCGGCTTTGTCCGCAGCCGGCGGGGCAGAACCGGCGGGCTGCGCCTGGCCCGGCCGGCGCACAAGATGACCGTGGGCGAGGCGGTGCGCCACCTGGAGGGACGTTTCGCCATCGTCGAATGCTTCCGCGCCGATGGCGGCTCCTGCGTTCTGAGGCCGCAATGCCGGCTGAAATCGCGGCTCGCCAGCGCCCGCGAGGCGTTCATGGCCGATCTCGACCGCACCACCCTTGCCGACTGCGCCTGGCCCGGCGACGGACCGGACGAACCGATACCGGCGGCATGACGCCGCCATGCGAGACGGAGAAAAGCGATGACGACGATCGAATTCCTCGACGATACGGTACAGGTGGATGCCGGCACGCTGGCACGGGCGTTCCGCATCGGCGCCGGCGATCTGCAACGGCGCATGCGCGACGGCACCATCACCAGCCGGTTCGAGCGCGGCGAAGGCGCGGATGCCGGCCGGGTGCGGCTGACCTTCTATTCGCCCGACCGCCGGGTCCGCATGATCGTGGACGACAGCGGGCGCATCCTGACCTGCACCGCGGCGGATTATGCCCGCCGGGGCGCGCCGGCGGCGGCCGCGTCCCCCGGCGCGGCCCGCGCGGCGCGCAAATCCCGCCGCGATGCGCTGCTCGACACGGCGCTGCAGGGAACCTTTCCCGCCAGCGACCCCATCGCGCTCGACTTCGGCAACGCCGACTGACGCCCGGAACCGGCGATATTGCCGCGCGATTTTGGCATGAGCTTCGGCTACCGCCGAGCCATATCGAGGAGAGACGACCATGCCGGACACCCTCTACCCCACCAGCACCGCCGCCCTCGCCAAGCACCGCAAGGAGCTGGCGCCCGAAGCCGCCGACGCCTTTGCCGCGTTCAGCCGTGCGGTCTTTGCCGATGGCGCGCTCGACGCGCGCACCAAGCAGCTCATCGCGGTCGCCGTCGCGCATGTGACCCAGTGCCCCTATTGCATCAAGGGCCACACCAGGGCGGCACTGCGCCACAACGCCAGCGAGGCCCAGATCATGGAGGCGATCTGGGTCGCGGCCGAGATGCGCGCGGGCGGCGCCTATGCGCATTCGGCGCTGGCGCTCGACGAGATGGAAAGGGCCGCCGCCCCGCCCGGCCCGGAGGACAGCGCATGAGCGCGCCCTTCTCGCTCGAACCCTCCCATGCAGAACGAAAGCGCGCCCAGATCCGCCAGGCCGCGCAGATCATCGGCATCGACGAGGGGTATCTGTCGCGCATGGTCGACGAATTCTACGCCCGGGTGCGCGCGGATGCGCGGCTCGGGCCCATCTTCGAGACCGCCATCGGCGCCGACTGGGGTCCGCATCTCGCGCGGATGAAGACCTTCTGGGCCGCCGTCGCGCTGAGCGCGGGCGGCTATTCGGGCCAACCCGTCGCGGTGCACCGTGCGCTGAAAGGCGTCGAGCCGCAGGATTTCGACCGCTGGCTCGGGCTCTTTCGCGCCACGCTCAGGGATACCGCGCCCACGCCCGAGGCGGTGAGCTATCTCGACATCCGCGCCGGGCGCATCGCCCGGAGCCTGCGCATGGCGATGTTCGACGAAACCCGGACCGGCGTCCCGTCGCTGCGCTGAGCGCGCGGCTCAGCCGTTCCTGGCCGGGGCGGCCTCCGCCCCGCCCGCATCGGCGGCCGGCTGCGGCACCCGCAGGGCCAGGGGGGCGGCCGGGATCAGCTCGATCCGGCGGTGCGGCGCGATGGTGCCGGCGCGGCGCAGCGCCTCGTCGACGAGGCTGTAGACCTCGTCGCGGCAATCGACGTCGCGGTCGAAACGCGACAGCCAGTAGCGCAGCGCATAGGTGATACCGCCCTCCTCGTAGGCCAGCACGCGCATGTCGGGCGCCGGATCGGACTGGATCGTCTTCGCCTCCTTGAGCGCGCCGAGCATCACCTCGCGCGCGCGGTCGATGGGCATGGTATGATCGAGCGTGATCTCCACCTGGGCGCGGTATTGCGGCTTGGGCGCCGAATAGTTGGTGATGCGCTGGCGCGCGATCTGGCTGTTGGGCAGGATCATGTAGGTGGCGTCGCGCGTCAGGATGCGCGTGGTTCGCCAGCCGATCTCGATCACCTTGCCGCGCGCCAGCCCGTCGATGTCGACCCAGTCGCCGATGCGGAACGGCCCCTCGATTCCCAGCGCGATCCCCGAAAGCGTGTCGGCGACGACGTTTCGGATGGCAAAGCCCAGCATCGCCAGCACCAGCCCCGAACCCGCCAGCGCCCCGAACGCGCCCTGCCCCATGTAGAGCGAGACCGTCGCCGCGAAGGCCACCAGAAATAGCAGCGCCGCGACCAGATCCCTGAGCAGGCGCGGATAGGGCCGCCGCCGCGCCGCCGCCTGGTCGAGCGCCAGCGCCGCGATGCGGCTGACGAGCCAGGCGGCGGCGAAATAGGCCAGCGCCGTGATCGCCAGATCGAGCGAACCGCTGTCGCCCACGAAATCGGCCAACCAGGCCGGAAAGAGGACCAGCCCGAGACTGACCAGCGTCAGCAGCGCCGGCCACAAGAGCCGGCGGATATGCTGTTTCGTGCTCATCGCAACACCCCTCCGGCCGCCGGCGCCCGGCGCACCCGGGTCGCGTGCGTCCCCCGCGTCGTGCACACAGGACACTTGCCGGCCCCGGCACGGGGGATCGGAGAGCTGCAGCGGCGACAGGTGACGGCAAGGGCGCGGCCCGCCGAGGCAAGGGGCGCGCGGCAGAACGGGCAGCGCCCCGCGGCGGCGCCCGGCAGGGTCTCGTGGCAGCTTTCGCAATATCGGGGTTTGTCGTGAAAGGTCATGTTGCTGGCTCCGGTCGGGCATCGGGCAAGGGCATCCCCACTCGCCCCGGCATGGGTTCCCGTCGGTCCGAGGCCGGTGATCCTCTCACGTCATCGGCCGGCCCTCCGGGGGCGGTGCGCTGGCGGTCGCGCGGCGTCTTGGCGGCGAGGTCACGGTATCAGCCGCCATCCGCCGCGCCGGGTTGCCCGACCGCGATCACGGTCAGCATCCGGCGCTGGTTGTCGCGGGTGTCCCAGTGAAACGATGCCCCTTCGGCCAGGCCCAGCAGCGCCACTCCGATAGGCGTCATCACCGACACGCGCTGGCGGGCGATGTCGGCATCCTCGGGGTAGACCAGCGTCACCGTGCGTTCCTGCCCGGTGGCGTCGTCGCGATAGGTGGCGGTGCTGCCGATCCCGATTGCGCCGGGCGGCATCTTGGCGGCGGCGACGATGCGCGCGCGGCCGATCTCGTCGAGCAGCCGGTCGGCCAGCGCCGGGTTGCGCTCCATCGCGCCTTCGGCCAGGGCCTCGATATGCGCGAGGTCGTCGGCATTGATGACGATGCGCGGCATCCGGGCGGCCTTGTTGGTGGCGGGCTTGGTCATCGGGGCGGTCATATCCTGCTGTCCTTAGGTTGTGGCCGGTCGGGGCCGGGAGAGTGAAAGCGCATCGGTCAGCCTCGCGACGCGACGGCGAGTGCCGTCTGCGTGGCTGAGAAGCTGTGCTGGAAAGTCGGGCGCCCCGGGGGTCAGAAAGGCGCAGGCGCGCCTATACCGCCCGGGGATACGGGCGGGTCAGCAAAAGAAATCGCGTATGATCCCTATGCGCCATCATGCCATAGAGATAGGCGCGCGCGCACCGTTCGTCAATCTTCGGGCGCGACCGGTCGCCACGAGGCACCGCACCGCGCGCGGTTTCGCGCCGAAAGGTCGCAGGCCCGCGCGCGCCTATTGAAAGCCCGCGCACGAACATCCACATCCAATGCATGATGTCGTTCGGTCTGCATACGAGGATCCTGCGTTTCGCGGGAAGCCTGCTGAACCGCCGCTAACCCCGGGCGGGGGTGGCCGTTCGGGCCGACCGCGCCTCGGGGATTGTCCGGATATTCCTGAAAACACATCCAGCGGGACGCCAGGCGGTCGATGCCTTGCCCCGCCCGTGCGCCGCGCCATGCGGACGCGTCCGGGCGGCGCGGACACACAGGCTGCGGTCCCGCTCCTCGAACGATGGAGAAACGATATGCATCCGACCTTGTCACACCGAAGAGGCCAGCGGCAGAGCCGGCTCAACCTGCGCGCCCTTGCCAGGGATCCGCGGACCGGCGGCGGCATCCTCGATCGCTGGCTCAGGGCCGCGATCCGGCGGCACAGGCGGCGTCAGACGATCGCCGCGCTGGAGGCGCTGGATGACTGGACCATGAAGGACATCGGCATCTATCGCGGCGACATTCACCGCCTCGTCGCCGGATTCAGCGACATCGAACTGGGGATGCGCGCGCCCGCACCGCACCGCCGGGTTCGAGACACCGATGCCGGCGGGCAGTTCCGCCCGGCTTGAGCCATCGTCAGCCACAATCGGGAACGCAGCGTCGTGCCAGCCCGGAGGGCGGCGCGACGCCCCCGACACGCGCCGCGCCGAACATGAAAGGAACCCCAGCGATGATGATCTGCGACGCCGACTTCGATGAACTGTTTCCCGCCGTGTTCCGCCCCCCGCGCCCCGCCCCCGAACCGGCGGCGGCGCCCGACCCGGCGATCGCCGGGATGGCTGCGGCGATGCTGCCGGCGGCAACCGTCGGCGGCAGCCTGTGGGCGGGAATGCTCGCCCATACCCGGCCGATGCGCGCCCTGCGTCTCGGTGCCGGGGCCTGAATGCCACCAGCCCGCGCGACCGCGTCTCCGGCGCTCATGCCTCGAGTTCGGCGTCCCAGTAGAGGAAATCGATCCAGCTTTCGTGCAGGTGGTTGGGGGGAAACCTGCGGCCGGCGTTGCGCAACTCCTCCGCCCCCGGCGCGCGCGGCGGGCGGC
The DNA here is from genome assembly GCA_964574045.1 of uncultured Roseovarius sp. Lineage (GTDB taxonomy): Bacteria > Pseudomonadota > Alphaproteobacteria > Rhodobacterales > Rhodobacteraceae > Roseovarius. The sequence goes on from CAZNMK010000094.1 coordinate 6,925, forward strand.
GCAGGCTCATGCCCGCCTGGCGCAGCGTCTTGGCACCCTTGCGCAGGTTGCAGCGACTGCAGGCGGCGACGACGTTTTCCCAGCTGGTGATCCCGCCGCGGGTCCGCGGCACCACATGATCGAAGGTCAGATCCCCCCTGGACCCGCAGTACTGGCAGCGGAATTCGTCCCGCAAGAAGAGATTGAAGCGCGTGAATGCCACGCGCTTCTGGGGTTTCACGTAATCCTTGAGGACGATCACGCTGGGAACGCGTATCTCGGTACTGGGGCTTCGTACCGTCTGTTCATATTCGGCCACGACGTCGACCCGGTCGAGAAACACCGCCTTTATCGCGTCCTGCCATGGCCAGACCGACAGCGGATAATAGCAGAGCGGCCGGTAATCGGCATTCAGGACCAGCGCCGGATGCTGTTTCAGCGCGGCGGGTTGCCGCACGAACTCGGTTCTGAAATCGCCGTCCATTGCGTCAAGGCACCCCTGCGGCCGACCTCTGCCATACGATCCGGGGCGGAGCGAGCCGCCCCATTCTGCCGCTCACTATATATCGTGTTCCGGGCCTGGCAAGTCCTACAAGTAGTGGAATGCCCAAGGCGGCGGGTATGGGGTTGCGCATATGCCGGGGCCACCTGTCCGGCCGGACCCGGAACGGGGTTTCGAAGCCGCGGCAGGGCGGATAGGATCGGCCCATGACAGATGCTGGAAACCTGCCCGACGCACCGCCCGTCGCGGGCATACTGGAGGCGTCGCTCTACGCCCGCGACCTGGCCGCCGCTGCCGCCTTCTATGGCGGCGTGATGGGGCTGGAGGAGGTGACGCGCGTCGAGGATCGGCACGTCTTTTTCCGGGCGGGGCGCACGATCCTGCTGATCTTCGACCCCGACGCCACGGCGCAGGGATCGTCCAACCCGCGCCTGCCGGTGCCCGCGCACGGCGCCCACGGCCCCGGCCATGTGTGTTTCGCCGCCAGCCGCGACGAAATCGGGCAGTGGCGCGACCGGCTGCGGGCGGCAGGCCATCCGGTCGAGGCCGATTTCGACTGGCCGAACGGGGCGCGTTCGATCTATTTCCGCGACCCCGCGGGCAACTCGGTCGAAATCGCCGAGCGGCGGCTCTGGTTCGAGACGTAGCCGAGGGGCGCTGCCCCTCGCCCCGGACGGGGTCCGGGGCTCACCCCGGGATATTTCCAGAACAGAAGAGAGGCCGGAGGCAAAACCCTGTCCCCGGCCCTCCGGCGTCAGCCGGCATCGGCCCGGCGTCAGCCGGCGGCGGCCACCGCGCGGCGCGTCATGACGCCCACCAGATGCGCGCGGTAATCGCCCGAGCCGTGAATGTCGGCGATCATGCCCGCCCCGTCGAGCGTCAGCCCCGACAGAGCGTCCGCCGAGAAATCCGCCGAGAGCGCCTCTTCCGCCTTGGTCCAGCGAAAAACGCCTTCGTTCGACGCCCCGGTGACGGCCACGCGCACGCCCTGCGCGTATTGGGCCACGAAAACCCCCACCAGCGCAAAGCGCGAGGCGGGCTGCTCGAACTTGGCATAGGCCGCGCGCTGGGGCACAGGAAAGCGCACCTCGGTGACGATCTCGCCCTCCTCGAGCGCGGTGTCGAAGAGCCCGGTGAAGAAGTCGTCGGCCGCTATCTCGCGCTTGTTGGTGACGATGGTCGCGCCCGAGCCCAGCGCGGCCGCCGGGTAGCACGCCGAGGGGTCGTTGTTGGCGAGGCTGCCGCCGATGGTGCCGCGGTTGC
>CAZNMK010000095.1:0-8656 GCA_964574045.1 uncultured Roseovarius sp.
GACCGAGGCCGGCGGCCCGACGCTGGACGAAGGCGGCTGACGCGTGGGCGATGAACACCGGTCAGATCATATCCGCGGCCGGTCATGCGGGCCTGATCCTGTGGGCGGTTCTGGGCGGCACGTTCAGCTCCGCTCCGCCGCCCTATGAGGTGAGAGAGGTCACCGCCATATCGGCCGAGGACTATGCCGCGATGATCGCCGCCCGGCGCGCGCCCGAGGCGGTGGCCAGCGTCGACACCCCCGAGCCGCCCGAGGCCGGCGCGGCGCCCTCGGTCGCGTCGCAGGCCGACGCGCCGCCCGAACAGGACCGGCCGCCGGAAACCGATAGCGCCGAGCCCGACCCCGCGCCCGAGCCGCCCGAACCGGCGCCGGCGGAACCCGCCGAGGTGACGGACGCACCCCCGGTCCTGCAGCCGCCCGAGGATACCGCGGTTCTGGTGCCCGAAATCGCCGAGCGGCCCCAGCCGCGCCCGGCCCCGCGCGTCGCGCCCGAGCCGGTGGCCCGGCCCGAGCCGGACGTGCAGATAGACGATGTCGACCGGGCCGCGACCGCGCCCGAAGACAGCCCCGAGACGGTCGAACAGGATACCCGGGAAACCGCGCGCGAGGAGGCCGCGACCCGCATCGTGACCGAGGCCGAGAAGGCCGAGACCGCTGCGCCCGTGCGCTCGCTGCGGCCGCGTCCGCGACCTGCCCCCGCCGAGGAACCCGTGCGCACCGCCGCCGCGCCCGAGCCGGCCGAAGAGACCGCCCCCAGGGTCGACGATGCCGCCGTCGAGGATGCCATCGCCGCGGCGCTGGGTGCGGCCGGCGCGGCGGATGCGGGAACGGGCGACGCCGGCACGCCCGCGGGCCCGCCGCTCACCGCCGGCGAAAAGGACGCGTTGCGCGTGGCCGTGCAGCAATGCTGGAATGTGGGCGCACTGAGCACCGAGGCGCTGGCGACCACCGTGGTGGTGACGGTGTCGATGTCCGAGGACGGCCGCCCCGATGAGGCGAGCATCCGCATGACCGGCTATTCCGGCGGCAGCGCCGACGCCGCGCAGCATGCTTTCGGCGCCGCGCGCCGGGCGATCATGCGCTGCGGCAGCAGGGGCTACGATCTGCCGGTTGACAAGTACGACCGCTGGAAGAGCATTGAAATGACCTTCAATCCCGAGAGAATGAGGATCAAATGACGCGATACCTGCTGGCCTTCCTCGCCGCGCTCGTGCTGGCGGCTGCCCCGCTTTCTGCACAGGATGGCGGGCCGCTGCGGATCGAGATCACCGAAGGCGTGATCGAGCCGCTGCCCTACGCCGTGCCCGATTTCGTGGCCGAGGGCGTCTCGGGCCAGGAATACGCCCGCCAGATCGCGGGCGTGGTCGCGGCCGACCTCAACGGCACGGGGCTTTTCCGCCAGATCCCGTCGGATGCGCATATCGCCCGCGTCACCAGCTTTGCCAGCCCGGTGCAGTTCCCGGACTGGAAGGCGATCAACGCGCAGGCGCTGATCACCGGCGCGGTCAGCGTCGACGATGTCGGCAAGCTGGTGGTGCGGTTCCGTCTCTATGACGTCTTCGCCGGGCAGGAGATCGGCCAGGGGCTGCAATTCGTCGGCACCCAGGAAGGCTGGCGCCGGATGGCGCACAAGGTGGCGGACCAGGTCTACAGCCGGCTGACCGGCGAAGAGCCCTATTTCGACAGCCGCGTCGTCTATGTCGCCGAGACCGGACCCAAGGGCGCGCGCCAGAAACGGCTGGCGATCATGGACTATGACGGCGCCAACATCACCTATCTGACCGGCGCCGAATCGCTGGTGCTGGCGCCGCGGTTCTCGCCCACCGGGGACCGTGTGCTCTATACCAGCTACGAGACCGGCCATCCGCGCATCTACGTGCTCGACGTCGCCAGCGCCGGGCGGCAGGTGCTGCCGACCCAGGACGCCTCGATGAGCTTTGCGCCGCGGTTCGCGCCCGATGGGCGCACCGTGGTCTACAGCCTGACGCAGGGCGGCAATACCGACCTTTATTCGATGGACATCGCCAGCGGGCGCAGCCAGCGTCTGACGACCACCCCGGCGATCGAGACCGCGCCCAGCTTCAGCCCCGACGGCTCTCGCATCGTGTTCGAGAGCGACCGCTCGGGCACGCCGCAGCTCTACATCATGCCCGTATCGGGCGGCGAGGCGACGCGCATCAGTTTCGGCCAGGGCCGCTACGGCACGCCGGTCTGGTCGCCGCGCGGCGATCTGGTGGCATTCACCAAGCAGTCGAAAGGGCGCTTTCACATCGGCGTGATGCGCACCGACGGCAGCGAGGAGCGGCTTCTCACCGCGTCGTTCCTCGACGAGGGGCCGACATGGTCGCCCAACGGCCGGGTGATCATGTTCACCCGCGAAACCCAGGGCGCGCAGGGTATCTCGGGCCTGTATTCCGTCGATATCACCGGCCGCAACCTGCGCCCGGTGCCGACGCCGACCGGCGCCTCCGACCCGTCGTGGTCGCCGCTGCAGGACTGACGGAGTGGCGCAACCCCCGCGTTCCCAACCGCCCGGCGCTGTGATAGAACACCGCCACGGGCCGGCAACCGGCCCGGCCCGAAACAACAGACCCATCCATGAGGCAATGACATGTCATATCTGAGCAAGGCATTCCTGGTCGCAGTCGCGCTGAGCCTGGCGGCCTGCAGCGGCGCGGGGCGTTTCGACGACGCCGGCGCGGGCGGCGGTGTCGCCGGCAGCGCGCAGGATCCGTCCTCGCCGCTCTATTTCCAGCAGACGGTGGGCGATCGGGTGCTCTTCGCCGTCGACCAGTCGAACCTCTCGCCCGAGGCCATCGCCATTCTCGACGGTCAGGCCCGCTGGCTGATGCAGAACAGCGGTTTCAACATCGTGATCGAGGGCCACGCAGACGAGCAGGGCACGCGCGAATACAACCTCGCGCTCGGGGCGCGGCGTGCCAACGCGGTGCGCGAATACCTGGTCAGCCAGGGAGTCGCCGCCAGCCGGCTGGACACCGTCTCCTACGGCAAGGAACGCCCGCTGGAGATTTGCAGCGAGGAAGCCTGCTATGCCAAGAACCGCCGCGCCGTCACCGTGGTTTCGGCCGGTCCGGTCAGCTAGGGCAGCGGTCGTGCGCCGGGTTCTGATCGCCGTCCTGCTGGCCGGGCTGGCCGGGTTGCCGGGCCTGACCGGCGCCGGTGCCGCCCTGGCCCAGGACCGCGAAGAGACGCTCGCGGATATCCGCCAGCAGCTCTCGGTTCTCTATGTCGAGCTGCAGCGCCTCAAGCGCGAGCTCAACACCACCGGCGGCGTCGGCGGCATGGCGGCGGGCGGCTCGGTCATCGAGCGCGTGAACGCCATCGAGAGCGAGCTTCAGCGCCTGACCGCCAAGACCGAGGAGCTGGAGTTCCGCATCGACTCGATCGCCGAGGACGGCGGCAACCGGCTGGGCGACCTGGAATTCCGCCTGTGCGAGCTGGAAAGCGGCTGCGATGTCTCAACGCTCGGGCAGGGCACGACGCTGGGCGGCGGCGCGCTGTCCGGTACCGGCCTGAGTACGGGCCTGGGCGGCGGCACCGGTGGCGGCACCGATGGCGGCGGCACCGACGCCGGCACCGGCAGCGTGCAGATGGCCGTCGGCGAACAGGCCGATTTCGACCTTGCCATGCAGGCGCTCGACGCGGGCGATCATGCCACCGCCGCCGAACGGTTCGCGCAGTTCCGCCTGGCCTATCCGGGCAGCCCGCTCGAGGCCGAGGCGGGCCTCAGGCGCGGCGAGGCGCTGGAGGCATCCGGCCAGATGGCGCCCGCGGCGCGCGCCTATCTCGACACCTTCAGCACCTCTCCGAACGGGCCGAAGGCGCCCGAGGCGCTGTTCCGCCTGGGCCGGGCGCTGGGCCGGCTGGGCCAGACCGGCGAGGCCTGCGTCACGTTGTCGGAGGTCGAGGCGCGCTTTCCCGGCGGTCAGCCGGCGGCCGATGCACGCGCCGAGATGCAGGCGCTCGGCTGTCAATGACGCCGGCCGAAGCCGGCCGCCTGCGCGATCGCATCGCCGCGCAATTCCTGCCCCATCCGCCCGACCCGCTGGGGGTGGCCGTGTCGGGCGGCAGCGATTCGCTGGCTTTGCTGACGCTCCTGATCGACTGGCGCGATGCCGGCGGGCCGGAGGTCCGCGCGGTGACGGTCGATCACGGGTTGCGCCCCGAGGCGGCGGAGGAGGCGGCCGAGGTGGCGCGCTTTTGCGCCGCGCGCGGCGTGCCGCACATGACGCTCGACTGGCGGGGCTGGAACGGGCGCGGCAACCTGCCCGACCGCGCCCGCCGCGCGCGTTACGATCTCATCGCGAAATGGGCGCGGGAGACAGGCGTCGGCTGCGTGGCGCTGGGGCACACCGTCGACGACCTGGCCGAGACATTCGTCATGCGGCTGGCGCGGTCGGCCGGTATCGACGGGCTGGCGGCGATGGCGGCGCGGTGGGATATGGACGGCGTCGCCTTTGCCCGCCCCGCGCTGGGCGTGCGCCGCGAAGAGCTGCGCGAGCTGCTGCGCGCCCGCGGCATCGGCTGGACGGACGACCCCGGCAACGACGACGAGGCCCGGGAACGGGTGCGCGCGCGCCGGGCGCTGGCGGCGCTGGCGCCGCTCGGCATCGACGCGCGGACACTGGCGGCAGTGGCCGCGAACCTGGGCGACGCGCGCGATGCGCTCGATGTGCAGCTGGCCGAGGCGGCATCGCGCATCGCCCGGGTCGAGGCCGGCGACGCGGTCATCGACCGGGCCGGACTGGCTGCCCTGCCGCCCGAGACCGCGCGGCGACTGCTGCGCGAGGCGCTGATGTGGGTCGGCGGCGCGGAGTATCCGCCGCGCGGCGCCGCGCTGGCCCGGGCGCTGGAGCGCGCGAATGCGGGCCAGAGCCTGACCCTGCAGGGTTGCCGGCTGATCGCGCGGGCGGCCACCCTGCGCATCACCCGCGAGGAACGGGCCGTGCTGGGGCATTGCGTCGCGCCCGGTGCGGTCTGGGACGGACGCTGGCGACTGATCGGGCCCGGGGTCGAGGGCGCGACGGTGGCGGCGCTGGGGGCGGCGGGGCTCGAACGCTGCCCCGAGTGGCGCCGGTCGGGCCTGCCGGCGGCGTCGCTGCGCGCCTCGCCGGCGGTCTGGCGCGGGCCCGACCTGGTCGCGGCGCCGCTGGCGGGGCTGGAAAACGGCTGGCGGGCCGATCTATTGCCGCGGTCGCGCCATGACTTTCCCGCATTGCTGCTGCATTGAACCCCCCGGGATCATCGCTATTTAAGACAGGTGACCCTTGTGATAGAGCAAGGCGACGCCCCTCTGTGAAGGAGAATATCCTTGGGAAATGCGCGAAACATTGCCTTCTGGCTGGTGCTGTTCCTGCTGATACTGGCGCTTTTCAACCTCTTCAGCGGCTCCGGCAACACGCTGCAGAGCAAGCAGATCAGCTATACCGAATTCGTCAAGGCGGTCGAGGCCGACACCGTCAGCCGGGTGACGCTGGATGGCGAGATGGTACGCTTTCGCAGCACCGACGGGCAGGACTATCTGACCGTCAAGCCCGAGGATGCCGAGCTGACCAAGCTCCTGCTGGACAACGACATCCCCATGAGCGCCGAACCGCAGGAACAGTCGGGTTTCCAGACCTTCCTGATCTCGCTCCTGCCCTTCCTGCTGCTGATCGGGGTGTGGATCTATTTCATGAACCGGATGCAGGGCGGACGCGGCGGCGGGGCGATGGGTTTCGGCAAGTCCAAGGCCAAGATGCTGACCGAAAAGCACGGGCGCGTCACCTTCGACGATGTCGCCGGCATCGACGAGGCCAAGGAAGAGCTGGAGGAGATCGTAGAATTCCTGCGCAACCCGCAGAAATTCTCGCGCCTGGGCGGCAAGATCCCCAAGGGCGCGCTGCTGGTCGGTCCGCCGGGCACGGGTAAGACCCTGCTGGCGCGCGCCATCGCCGGCGAGGCCGGCGTGCCCTTCTTCACCATCTCGGGTTCCGATTTCGTCGAGATGTTCGTGGGCGTCGGCGCGTCCCGCGTGCGCGACATGTTCGAGCAGGCCAAGAAGAACGCGCCCTGCATCGTCTTCATCGACGAGATCGACGCCGTCGGCCGGCACCGTGGCGCCGGCTATGGCGGCGGCAACGACGAGCGCGAGCAGACGCTCAACCAGCTCCTGGTGGAAATGGACGGCTTCGAGGCCAACGAGGGCGTGATCATCATCGCCGCCACCAACCGCAAGGACGTGCTCGACCCCGCGCTGTTGCGGCCCGGCCGGTTCGACCGCCAGATCACCGTGCCCAATCCCGATATCAAGGGGCGCGAGAAGATCCTCGCCGTGCATGCCCGCAAGACGCCGCTCGGCCCGGATGTCGACCTGCGCATCATTGCCCGCGGCACGCCGGGCTTTTCCGGCGCCGATCTCGCCAACCTCGTCAACGAGGCGGCGCTGATGGCGGCGCGGGTCGGGCGGCGTTTCGTCACCATGGACGATTTCGAGAACGCCAAGGACAAGGTGATGATGGGCGCCGAGCGCCGCTCGATGGTGCTGACCGACGACCAGAAGGAAAAGACCGCCTATCACGAGGCCGGCCACGCCATCGTCGGGCTTGCGCTGCCCAAGTGCGACCCGGTCTACAAGGCCACGATCATCCCGCGCGGTGGCGCGCTCGGCATGGTCGTCAGCCTGCCCGAGATCGACCGCCTGAACTGGCACAAGTCCGAATGCGAGCAGAAACTCGCCATGACCATGGCCGGCAAGGCCGCCGAGATCATCAAGTACGGCCCCGACGATGTCTCGAACGGCCCCGCCGGCGACATCCAGCAGGCCAGCGGTCTGGCGCGCGCGATGGTGCTGCGCTGGGGCATGTCCGACAAGGTCGGCAACGTCGATTACGAACAGGCCCATGAGGGTTACATGGGCAACGCCGCCGGCGGTTTCTCGATCTCGGCCCATACCAAGGAGCTGATCGAGGGCGAGGTCAAGCGCCTGATCGACGAGGCCTATGAGCGCGCCCACGCGATCCTGACCGAACGCCGCGAGGACTGGGAGCGGCTGGCCCAAGGGCTGCTGGAATACGAGACCCTGACCGGCGAGGAGATCGAGCGCGTGATCCGCGGCGAGCCGCCCGAATCCGACGACGATGGCAGCGCGCCCGAGAAAGAGGAGGCGCCTTCGCTGACCGCGATTCCCAAGACGAAACCGAAATCGTCCCCGGGTACGGGCGAGGGCGGGCTGGAGCCAGAACCCTCGACGTGACGACGCCGGATCGAAAACCCGACTGGAACCCGGGCGCCTATGCACGGTTCCACGATCTGCGCCTGCGCCCGGGGCTCGATCTGCTCAATGCGGTCAGCCGGATGGGGGCGGGCGATGTCGTCGACCTGGGCTGCGGCAACGGCGCGATGGGCGAGGCGCTGAGGGCACGCGCCGCCGGCCGCCGGGTGATCGGGGTCGATGCGTCCCCGGCGATGCTGGAAAAGGCCCGCCAGGTCGGCCAGTACGCCAGCCTGCAGCAGGGCGATATCCGCGACTGGCACCCCGCGCGCGCGCCGGGGCTGATCTTTTCCAACGCGGTGCTGCACTGGGTCGGCGAACACGAGACCCTGATGCCGCGGCTGGCCGGCCTTCTGGGCAAGGGCGGCACGTTGGCGGTGCAGATGCCGCACCAGAACCGCGCGCCCTCGCACCGCGTCTGGCTGAGCCTGGCCGAGGAACTGTTTCCCGGCCGGGTCGAAAAGATGGGCACCCCAGGCGTGATGGCGCCGGTCAAGTACGAGGAACTGCTGACGCCGCTGGGGCAGTTCCGGATGTGGGATACCGAGTACTACCAGCGTCTTGTCGCCGAGCCGGGCAGCCATCCGGTGCGGCGCTTTACCGAAAGCACCTATGCGCGCCCGGTTCTGCAGGCGCTCGACGAGGGCGAGAAGGCCGAGATCATCCGCCGCTACGAAGAGGCGATGCACGCCGCCTATCCGGTACGCAGGGACCGCTCGGTCCTGTTTCCGTTCCGGCGGCTCTTTTTCACGCTGACGGTATGACGCCGGCCGGGCCGAGCATGGCGCCCGGCGATCTGGTCCTTACCCCGCTGGGGCTGCTGTTTCGCGGCCGCCGCTACCCCTGCACCGTCGGGCGCGGCGGGCTGAGCGGGGCCAAGCGAGAGGGCGACGGCGCTACCCCGGTGGGATGCCACCGCATCACCGGGATGCTCTACCGCCCCGACAGGATGGCGCCGCCCGCGCCCTGGGCGCGGCCGATCCGCCCGGGCGATCTGTGGTCGGACGACCCCGGCCTGCCGGATTACAACCAGCCCGTGAGGGCACCCTATGCCGGCTCGCACGAGGCCATGCGGCGGGCCGACCCGCTTTACGATCTGGTGCTGGTCACCGACTGGAACCGCCCCGGCGCCGTGCCCGGACGCGGGTCGTGCATCTTCGTGCACCAGTGGCGCCGGCCGGGCTATCCCACCGCCGGGTGCATCGCGCTGGGGCGCGGCCATCTGCGCCGCATCGCGGGAACGATCATGCCCGGCGCGCGGCTGATCGTGCGCCCCGGGGCGTTCCGCTGAGCGCGTCCCTATTCGGGAAAGCGGCGCGTCGCCTCGGCCCGGCCGAGCACCTTGCCCCCCTGGCGCGCGGTCGCGGTCCAGCGGTAGCGGTG
>CAZNMK010000096.1:0-973 GCA_964574045.1 uncultured Roseovarius sp.
ATCATGATGCTGGTGATGATCTTCCTGCGCGAGGGGCTGGTTCCGTCGCTGGCGCGGCGCATGCGGCGGAGCGCGTCATGACGATACTCGAGATAGAGGATCTGGGGATAGATTTCGGCGGCCTCACCGCCGTGGGCAAGGTCAGCTTCGCCGTCGAGGCCGGCAAGATCGTGTCGGTGATCGGACCGAACGGCGCCGGCAAGACGACGCTCTTCAACATGATTTCGGGCATCTACCGGCCTTCGCGCGGGCGGGTCCTGCTGGAGGGGCGCGACATCACCGGCATCGCCAGCCACAAGCTGGCGGCGATGGGCATGTCGCGCACGTTCCAGAACCTGATGGTTTTCCAGCAGATGACGGTGCTGCAGAACGTCATGGCGGGGCGCCACCTGACCGAGGGGGTGCATGTGCTGACCGATCTTCTGGGGCTGCCCGGATCGTGGCGGCGCAACCGCGCGTCCGAGCGCGAGGCGATGCGCCTGCTGGAACTCGTGGGCCTCGACCGCGGTGCCTGGCGCGAGGCGTCCGAGCTCTCCTATGGCGGGCTCAAGCGGCTGGAAATCGCGCGGGCGCTGGCGACGCAGCCCAAGCTCCTGCTGCTCGACGAACCGGCGGCGGGCTGCAACGCGGTGGAAACCCAGGAAATCGACCAGCTGATTTCCGACATCGCCAAGACCGGCGTGTCGATCCTGCTGGTCGAACACGACATGAAGCTGGTGATGAAGATCTCCGGCCATGTGGTGGTGATGGACCAGGGCGAAAAGATCAGCGAGGGCCGCCCCGAGGCGGTGGCGCACGATCCCCGCGTCATCGAAGCCTATCTCGGCACCGAGGCGGAAGGAGCCAAAGAGCATGCTTCAGGTTGAAAATCTCAGCAGCCGCTACGGCCGGATCGAGGTGCTGCACGGGGTCGACCTGGAGGTGTATTCCGGCGAGATCGTCAGCGTCGTCGGCGCCAACGGCGCCGGCAAGA
>CAZNMK010000096.1:983-8627 GCA_964574045.1 uncultured Roseovarius sp.
CTCTTGAAATGCCTCTCGGGCGTGCAGCCCGCCAGCGGCGGCAAGGTGCATTTCCGCGGCGAGGACATCTCGGCCCGGCCGGCCCACCGGCGCACCGCGCTGGGACTGGCGCAGGCGCCGGAGGGGCGGCAGATATTCACCAATCTCAGCGTCGAGGAAAACCTGCGCCTGGGCGCCTATCTGTTCAATGACGACCGCATCGAAAAGGACATGGAAGAGGCGTTCGGCCTGTTTCCGATCCTCAAGGAACGGCGCAACATGTCGGCCGGGGGGCTGTCGGGCGGACAGCAGCAGATGCTGGCGGTTGCCCGCGCGCTGATGAGCCGGCCGAGCTGTCTGCTGCTCGACGAGCCCAGCATGGGACTGGCGCCCAAGCTGGTCGAGCAGATACTGGACGTGGTCAAGAACCTGCGCAGTCTCGAGGTGACGGTGCTGATGGTCGAGCAGAACGCACTGGCGGCACTGGGGATATCCGACCGCGGCTATGTCATGGAAACCGGGCGCATCGTGATGTCGGGTCCGGCCGAGGAGCTGATCGCCGACAAGGGCGTGCGCGAGGCGTACTTGGGCATCTGACGAGTTACGCGCCGGGGACACGGCCCTCCACCCCGGGCGTGACCCGCGGCCTTGATATCAGTGCGTGTCGCATTCTTTCGATTTCATCCCGCCCGGCCCGCTTGCGGGCCGGGCACGCGGCCGCCCGCCCCGTCACGCCAAAGGCGTGCCTGCGGCACGACGGCGGGCGCATTCGGGCCCACCCAAGCGGTCGCATGCCTTCCGTTAGAGCGAGTCGCAAGCGATCGGATTCATGCCCGCGCCCCGGCCCCCGAGCCGGGGCCTGAACGCCGGTGGGATGAGGTCCCGGGTCAGGCCCGGGACGGGTGGTTCCGATTGAACGCGACATGCCCTAGCAAGCAGGCGACTCCAATTCGATGCAACACGCCCCAACTCACAGGCCCCGTCTCGGGGGCCGGGGCGTGACGGTGTTTCCGCGATCTACACCGTGGCGGTTTCGGTCGGGGCGGCCTTGCCGGTGGCGGCATCCTGCGGCGCAGTGACGTCGAGATACTTGCCCATCTGCTTGACCATCGTCGCCAGCGTGATCGACCCGTAGGTGGCGTTGGCCATCTCCTTGATCTCGCGGGTGACGTCGTAGAGCGCCCATTCCGGTGCCGTCGCCTCGGCCGGGTTTCCCAGCTTGCACGAGGCCGAGGTATCCTCGAACAGTTCGATCACATCGAGCAGCGTGATGCGCCGCGCGCTGCCGCTGAAGCTGTAGCCGCCGCCGACGCCCCGCGTGGATTTCACCAGCCCCGCGCGCCCCAGGGCGTTCATCACCTTGGCCAGGTGATGCGATGATACGCGGAACTTCTGCCCGATCTCGGAGACCGAGACCTGCCGGTCCGGGTCTGAGGCCAGTTCGATCAGGGCGAGAATCGCGATGCGTGTCGATTGCTGCACTTTTTCAGTCCTTTTGCTGCTACGGCCGGCGGGGCCGCCCTCCGGTCAGGTTTCCAGCTCCATCTCCAGTTGGATATAGGGCCCCGCGCGCATGCCCTCGCTGCGAAAGAACGCCATCACCAGGCGATTTTCGCGCGAAACCATGGTGCGGATGGTGTGGATGCCGGTGGCGCGGATGCGCCCGGTAATGTCCTCGAACAGGCGCTCGCCGATGCCGCCGAGGCGCAGGTCGGGATCGACCGAGAAACCGAATATCCAGCCGCAGGGCTCGGACCCGAATTCCCAGGCCCGCACCTCGCCTATCACATAGCCGGCGATGCGGCCCGCATCGGCACCCCCGACGATTTCGGCGACGAGGAAATAGCGTTCCTCCAGCCGCCGCGTGGCATAGCGTTCAAAGAGGTCGTCCCAGTAGTCCGGCTTGGGCCGCCCGGTGATGCGCGCGTCCAGATCGACCAGGCATTCGAGATCCGCCCGCGTCGCCCGCCGGATCGCGATCGGCGGCGTCCGGGTCTCGGCCGTCCCCGGCGGGTGCTCTGGCGCGCTGTCGTCCATGCCGCTCTCCTTCGTCGCCGGCCCCTGGCGGCGTGGCCGAGGCCGCACATGGCATGCCTCCGCCTGCCGGCACGCGGGCGCCCGTCATGCGCCGATATGGTACCATATCCCCTCTGGCAACCAAAATGGTATTGTGGTACTGTTTTTCTGAGTTTAACAGGAAAGCCACGAAAGCACAATCATGAAGCGCATGATCCGCCTCAAGATCAATGGGAAAAGCCGCGAAGACGTGATCGACGACGCCACGCTGCTGATCGACTACCTGCGCGACCAGAGGGGGCTGACGGGTACCAAGCAGGGCTGCGACGGGGGCGAATGCGGGGCCTGCACGGTGCTGGTCGACGGCCGCGCGGTGCCATCCTGCGTGACGCTGGCGGCGCGGTGCGAGGGGGCCGAGGTGGAAACCATCGAGGGTCAGGCCAGGGCCGGGCGGCTGTCGGCGCTGCAGCGCGCCTTTCACGAGCATCTGGGTACCCAGTGCGGGTTCTGCACCCCGGGCATGATCATGGCCGCCGAGGCGCTCTTGCGCCGCGATCCCGACCCCGACGAGGCGGCGATCCGCGCCGCCATCGCCGGCAATATCTGCCGCTGCACCGGGTATGTGAAGATCGTCGAGTCGGTTCGCGCCGCGGCCGTGGCGATGACGGCGGAGGCCAGCGCATGAAGGACCAGGCCACCCCGCGCAGCACCGTCGGACAGCGCCTGCCGCTCATCGACGGCATAGAAAAGGTCACGGGCCGCGCCGACTACACCGCCGATCTCGCCCCCGACGCCGCGCTGGTGGGGCGCATCCTGCGCTCGCCCGCGAGCCACGGGCGCATCCTGCGCATCGACACCAGCGCCGCCCGTGCCCTGCCCGGCGTGGTCGCGGTGGTGACCGGCGAGGATTGCGACGTCACCTATGGCGTCATCCCCATCGCCATGAACGAATACCCGCTGGCGCGCGAGCGCGTGCGCTACCGCGGCGAGCCGGTGGCGGCGGTCGCGGCCGAGGATGCGCGCACGGCCGAGGCCGCGCTCGATCTCATCGAGATCGAGATCGAGGAACTGCCGGCCTATGGCACCGCGGACGAGTCGCGCGCCGAGGGCGCGGTGCTCCTGCACGACAACAATCCCGGCAACATCGAGCGCGAGGTTCACCACGAGTTCGGCGACCCCGAGGCCGGTTTCGCCGCGGCCGCGCTGGTGCGCGAGGAGACCTTCACCTGCGCCGAGATCAACCACGCCCAGATGGAGCCGCACGCGGCGGTGGCCGAATACGACCCCGAGCGCGGCCGCCTGACGCTGCATTCCGTGACCCAGGTGCCGTTCTATGTGCATCTCACGCTGGCGCGGTGCCTCAAGATGGACCAGTCGCGCATCCGCGTCGTCAAGCCCTTTGTCGGCGGCGGCTTCGGCTCGCGCACCGAGGCGCTCAATTTCGAGATCATCGCCGCGCTGCTGGCGCGCGAGGCCGGCGGGCGGGTGATGATGCGGCTCACCCGCGAGGAGACCTTCATCACCCATCGCGGCCGTCCCGAGACCGAGGTGCGGCTGAAGATCGGCATGGCGAGCGACGGGCGCATCACCGCCGTCGACTGCCAGGCGGTGATGGCGGGCGGCGCCTATGCCGGCTACGGCCTTGTGACCATCCTATATGCCGGGGCGCTGCTGCATGGCATCTACGACACGCCGCACGTCAAGTATGACGGCTACCGGGTCTACACCAACCGCCCGCCCTGCGGGGCGATGCGCGGGCACGGCACCGTCGATGTGCGCCACGCCTTCGAGTGCCTGCTCGACCGGATGGCGCGCGAGCTGGGGCTCGATCCCTTCGCCGTGCGCCGCGCCAATCTGCTGAGCGCGCCGACGCGCACCGCCAATGATCTGCTCGTCAATTCCTACGGGCTGGGCGAGTGCCTCGATAGGGTCGAGGCCGCCAGCGGCTGGCATGAACGCCGCGGTACGCTAGCGCCGGGGCGCGGCCTTGGCATGGCGTGTTCGCACTATGTGAGCGGCGCGGCCAAGCCCGTTCACTGGACCGGCGAGCCGCATGCGGTGGTGTCGATGAAGCTCGACTTCGACGGCGCCGTCACCGCCTTTACCGGCGCGTCCGACATCGGCCAGGGCTCGACCACCATCGTCGCGCTTGCCGCGGCCGAGGTGCTGGGCGTCGATCTGGGTCGCATCCGCGTCATCACCAACGACAGCGCGATCACGCCCAAGGACAACGGTTCCTATTCCTCGCGCGTGACCTTCATGGTCGGCAACGCCGCGATTGAGGCGGCCAAGGCGCTGCGCGAGAAACTCGTCGATGCCGCGGCCGAAAAGCTCGGGGCCGATCCCGCCGACATCGACTGCATTGGCGAGACCTTCACCGTGCGCGGCGCCGAACAGTCGGCGCTCGGCTTTCACGAGGTGGCGCTGGCGGCGCTGGCGCGCGAGGGCACGATCAACGTCAAGGGCGCGTTCTCCTGCCCGCCCGAGGCCCAGGGCGGCAAGCATCGCGGCGGCGCGGTGGGCTCTACCATGGGCTTCAGCTACGGCGCCCAGGTGGCCGAAGTGAGCGTCGACCTCGACACCGGGCTGGTGACGGTCGACAAGGTCTGGGCGGCGCTCGATTGCGGCTTTGCCATCAACCCGCTCGCGGTCGAGGGCCAGATCGAGGGCTCGGTCTGGATGGGGCTCGGGCAGGCGCTGGGCGAGGAGACCCGCTTTGCCGACGGGCTGCCGGTGCACGGCAATTTCCTCGACTACCGGGTGCCGACCGCCGCCGAGTCGCCCCCCATCGAGGTCCACATCGTCGAGAGCATCGACCCGCTTGGCCCCTTCGGCGCCAAGGAGGCCGGCGAGGGGGCGCTTTCGGGCGCGCCGCCGGCGGTGGTCAACGCCGTGGCCGACGCCATCGGCCTCGATCTCAACGAATTGCCGCTGACGCCCGACCGCGTGGTCGCGGCGCTGGCCGAGGCCCGCCGCGCGGCCAAACGAAACGCGCAGAGGAAAGCGTCATGAGCAACGTCCTGCCCGCCTTCGACATCCTGCGCCCGGCGAGCCTCGACGAGGCGGTGGCGGCGCTGGCCCGGCCCGGCGCCCGGGCGCTGGCCGGGGGCACCGACCTCGTCGTCAACCTGCGCCGCGGCATCGGCGCGCCCGAACGCCTGGTCGATCTGACCGGCCTGCCCGGCATGGACGGGATCGAGGCGCATGAGGATACGCTGACGGTCGGCGCGGGCGTCACCCTGCGCGATCTCGCCGCCAGCCCCGCGCTCGGCCCCGCCGAGGCGGCGCTTGCCCAGGCGGCCGAGGCGGTGGCCGGCCCCTCGCATCGCAACCTCGCGACGGTGGGCGGAAACCTCTGCCTCGATACCCGGTGCCTCTACTACAACCAGAGCCACTGGTGGCGGAAATCGAACGGTTTCTGTCTCAAGTACCGCGGCGACATCTGCCACGTCGCCCCCCAGGGCAAACGCTGCCGCGCCGCCTTTTCCGGCGATCTCGCGCCCGCCTTCCTCGCGCTCGGCGCCGAGGCCGAGATTGCCGGCCCCGAGGGCCTGCGCCGCATGCCGCTGGCGGAAATGTATCGCGAGGACGGCGCCGCGCATCTGACGCTCGGCGCGGGCGAAATCCTGGTGCGGCTGCACCTGCCGCGCGCCGCGGGCCGGTCGGGCTATGCCAAGGTGCGGGTGCGCGGCGCGATGGAGTTCCCGCTCGCCGGCGTGGCCGTGCTCTGCCGGCCCGCCAAGGGCGGCACCGAAGTCAGCGTCGCGCTCACCGGCACCAATTCGCGCCCGGTCGCGATGGCCCCGCGCGTGCTGAGCGCGGCCGGGGACGATGCGTTCTACGCCGCGCTGGAAAAGGACGTGCAGAAATCGGTTTCGCCGCAGCGCACGACGCCCCTTGCCGCGCATTACCGCCGGCTCTCGGTCGCGGCCGAGGCCGCGCGGCTTACGCGCGCTCTGGTGCGGGAACTGGCGGATGGCTGAGAACGAGGCGCTGCCGGGCCGCTGGCGCGACACCGCCGAGGGCCCCGAGCTGGACCTGCGCGGGCTGGAGCCGCCCGCGCCGATGGTGGGTATCCTGGGCCGGATCGAGGCCGACCCGCATCGCCCGGCCTTCACCGTGCGGCTGGACCGCGACCCCGTCCACCTTTTCCCCGAGCTGGCCGAACGCGGCTGGGGCTGGCAGTACCTGACGACCGGGCCGGGCGAGGTGCGGCTGCGGCTGGAGCGGCGGGCATGAGCATCGGCACGCAGGTTCTGACCGGCGCCCGCGACCGGCTGTTGCCGGCCTCGGTGCCCTATTCCTTTTTCGGGGCGGCGTGCCTCTATCACCTGCTGGCCTGGGGGGCGCTCCTGCGCGGGGCGGACCTGGTGCCGGGCTACGTGGGCGGCCCGGGCGAGGTGCTGGCGGCCATCCACCTGATCACGCTGGGCGTGCTGGCGCTGACGGCGATGGGCGCGGCCTATCAGTTGCTGCCGGTGGCGTCGCGCGTACCGCTCTGGCGGGTCTGGCCGGCGCGGCTCAGCTTCTGGCTGGCGGCGCCGGGCGTGGCGGTGCTGGCCTGGGGGATGGACGGGGTGCGGCAATGGGCGATGACGGCGGGCGGCGGCATGGTCGCCGCGGGGCTGGGCATATTCGCCCTGCTCATCGCCAGCAACCTTTACCGCGCGCGCGGCCTGCCGGTGGTGATCGCCCATGGCTGGGCGGCGCTGGCGGCGCTTGCCGCGCTGGTGGCGCTGGGGCTGGCGCTGATCGGCAACTACGCCGCCGGTTACCTGGGCGATCCGGGGCGCTTTGCGCTGGCGCATATGACGCTGGGCATCTTCGGGTTCATGACGCTCTTGGCCTTCGGTTTCAGCCACATCCTGATCCCGATGTTCGCGCTCTCGCGGACGTTGCCGATCCGCTGGGCGTGGGCGGAATTCGCCCTGTCGGCGCTGGCGGTGGCGGCGGCGGTGGGCGCGATCGCGGCCGGTTCGGGGCCGGGGATGGCGCTGGCGGCGGCGACAGGCCTGGTGGCGGTGGCGGCCTATTTCCGGCTGATGCGGGCGGCGATGCGCACGCGCATGCGCAAGCGGCTGGGGCTTGCCTTCGTGCTGGTGCGCGCCGCCTGGGGGTTCCTCGGCGTCACGATGGCGCTGGGGCTGGCGCAGGCGGCGGGCCTGCAGGTGCCCAATGGCGCGACGCTTTTCTGGTTTCTGGCGCTGGCGGGCTGGCTCTTGACCTTCCTCGCCGCCGTGCTGCAGCGGATCATGCCGTTTCTCGCCACCATGCACGCCGCCGGCAAGAGCGGGCGGCCGCCGCTGGTGTCCGAGCTGTCGTCGGCGCTGCCGCTGCAAATCCACGCGGTGCTGCACCTGGTGGCTATTCCGCTGATCGCGGCCGGCATCGTGCTGGAAATGGCGCTGCCGGTCCGGATCGGCGCCGCTGCGGGGCTGGTCGGGGCAGGGGCCTTTGGCGTCTTCGCGCTCAAGGTCTTCGCCGGCCTGCGCCGCATCCAGCGCGGCGCCTGAGCGCGCGCTCCTCTGCTTCTTCTTGGATGGAAATACCCATTCCCCGGCACCGGCCCGGCATGATCGCGCCGGGGTGTCCCCGAAACTGCCGGCGGGGGCGGGTGGCCCACGCCCCCCCCCCCCCCCCAATAGTGTG
>CAZNMK010000097.1:0-2311 GCA_964574045.1 uncultured Roseovarius sp.
GTGTAGGTTTCGGGACATGCAGTTCGACAAGCGCAACTCGGCCGGGTTCATGGTCAACCACATGGCGCGGCTCTTCGCCCGCGGGCTGGCGCGCCGCATCGCGCCGCTCGGCCTGCTCATCGGCCAGTTCCCCGTACTGCTGGAACTGTGGGAAAAGGACGGCCTGACCCAAAAGGAACTGGTCGAAAGGCTGGACCTGGAACAGGCGACCCTTGCCAACACGCTGGCGCGGATGGAACGCGACGGCCTGATCCGGCGCACGCCACACCCAAGGGATGCCCGGTCGCAACAGATCTGGCTGACCGACCGCGCCCGCGCCCTGCAAGACGGCGCCTGCGCCGCCGCCGACGCCCAGAACGCCCGGGCCCTCGCCCCGCTGAACGCCGCCGAACGCGAACAGTTCATCGCCCTGACCCGCCGCATCATCGCGGCGATGCGCGACCCGTAAGCCGTCAGCGCGACCTGGTCAGTTCCAGGAACACATCCTCAAGATCGGCCTGTTCGGTGCGCACGTCGGCGATGCGCACGCCGGCGTCGCGCACCGCGGCCAGCACCTCCTCGGCGCTGGTCCGGCCGGTCTGATAGGTGATCGCCAGCGTCCCGTCGTCCTGTGCCTCGACCTCCAGCCCCTCGGCCCGCGGCAGCCGCTCTGGCGGCGTCTCGGGGCGGATCAGCATGGTCTTGGCATCCAGCCGCCCCAGCAGCGCCTGGGTCGTGTCCTGCGCCACCAGCCGGCCGTGATTGATGATGGCGATCCGGTCGCACATCTCCTCGGCCTCTTCCAGGTAATGCGTGGTCAGGACGATGGTCATGCCCTGGGCATTGAGGCGGCGCACATTCTCCCACAGCATCCGCCGCAGCTCGATGTCGACCCCGGCGGTCGGCTCGTCGAGCACCAGCACCGCCGGGCGATGCACCAGCGCCTTGGCCAGCAGCAGCCGCCGCCGCATGCCGCCACTCAGCGTTCGGGCATAGGCGTGCGCCTTGTCCTCGAGCCCCACCAGCGCCAGTATCTCGTCGGTGCGCCGCTGCGCCTTCGGCACGCCGTAAAGCCCGGCCTGCACCTCGAGCGCCTGGCGCGGGGTGAAAAAGGCGTCGAGGTTCAGCTCCTGCGGCATCACCCCGATCGCGGCCCGGCTCTGGCGCGGGTTCACGTCCTGGTCGAACCCCCAGATCGTGACCTGGCCCGAGGTCTTGACCACCAGCCCGGCAAGGATGTTGATCAACGTCGACTTGCCCGCCCCGTTGGGCCCCAGCAGGCCAAAGACGCAGCCGGCCGGAATGGTCAGATCGACCCCGTCCAGCGCCCGTTTCTCGGGCTCGCCCCGGCGCCCGCGATAGACCTTGGTCAGCCCCCGGATTTCAACGGCGTGTCCGTTCATGGCCGCTCTTGCCCCCGCCCTTGCGATCGCTCATATTCGCACCTAGTGGACCGGAGCGGAAAAGGAAACTGCCAGATGGTGACAAAGGCCCCCGAAACCCGGATCGCCGACAGCTACCGCATCGCCTGCGACGGCGGCGAGGGCGCGCTGGGCCATCCGCGCGTCTGGCTGTGGATCCCGTATGACACCGGCTGGGTCGAATGCCCCTATTGCGACGCCCGGATCGTCCACCGCGATTTCGAGGGCAAGGTCTGAACCGTCCCGGCGCTGCGGACCGGGACAGGCGCCGGGCAGGATATCATCTTGCCGCAAATACTCCGGGGGAGCCGCGCCAGCGGCGGGGGCGGAGCCCCCGAGCCGGCCAACCGCCCGCGCGCCGCGCCAGGACCGGCGGGACGGGGCGCAACCGGCCGGCGGCACAGGACTCCTGCGGGCGAAAGGACGCGACATGAGCTTCGGCAAGGGCTGTCATCTGCATCTCATCGACGGATCGTCCTTCGTCTTTCGCGCCTATCACGCGCTGCCGCCGCTGACGCGCAAGTCCGACGGGCTGCCGGTCGGCGCCGTGGCGGGTTTCTGCAACATGCTGCAGCGCTACATCAACACCGACCACGGCAGCGACGCCCCCACCCATGTGGCGGTGATCTTCGACAAGGGCAGCCACACCTTTCGCAACGACCTTTTTGAGGCCTACAAGGCCAACCGCGACGAGATGCCCGCCGATCTGCGCCCGCAGATTCCGCTGACGCGCGACGCGACCCTGGCCTTCAACATCGCCTGCCACGAGATCGAGGGCTTCGAGGCCGACGACATCATCGCCACGCTGGCCTGCAAGGCCCGCGACGCCGGCGGGCGGGTCACGATCGTCAGTTCGGACAAGGACCTGATGCAGCTCGTCGGCGGCGGGGTCGAGATGCTCGACGCGATGA
>CAZNMK010000097.1:2411-8591 GCA_964574045.1 uncultured Roseovarius sp.
GACAAGGACCTGATGCAGCTCGTCGGCGGCGGGGTCGAGATGCTCGACGCGATGAAGAACCGCCGCATCGACGCCGAGGGCGTCGAGGAAAAGTTCGGCGTGCCCCCCGCGCGCGTGGTCGATGTCCAGGCACTGGCCGGCGACAGCGTCGACAACATCCCCGGCGCCCCCGGCATCGGCATCAAGACCGCGGCGCTTTTGATCAACGAGTATGGCAGCCTCGAGGAACTGCTCGACCGGGCCGGGGAAATCCCCCAGCCCAAGCGCCGGCAGACCCTGATCGAGCACCGCCAACAGATCGAACTCTCGCGCAGGCTGGTTCAGCTCGACTGCGCCACGCCGCTCGATTTCACGCTGGACGATCTGGAGCTGCGCGACCCCGACCCCGACAGGCTGTTGGCATTCCTTGCCGAGATGGAATTCCGCACCCTGTCGAAACGCGTGGCCGACGCGCTGGGCGTCGAGCCGCCGACGATCCCCGAACCCGCCCCGTCCGGGACCGGCGGGGAAACCGCGCCGGACTGGCCCGCCATCGACCCCGACGCCTATGAACGCATCGCCACGATGGACGCGCTCGACGCGTGGATCGAACGCATCGCCGCGCAGGGTTTCGTCGCCGTCGATACCGAGACCACCTCGCTCGACGAGATGCGGGCCGAACTGGTGGGCGTGTCGCTGGCGGTCGAACCGGGCCGCGCCTGCTATATCCCGCTCGGCCACCGCAAGGGGGCGGACGACCTCTTCGGCGACGACGCGCCCGTGACCGGTCAGCTCGACCGCGAGGCGGTGCTGAAGCGCCTGGGGCCGATCCTCGGGGACGACGCCATCCTCAAGATCGGGCAGAACATCAAGTACGACGCCAAGATACTGGCCCGCCACGGGCTCGAGGTGACACCCATCGACGACACCATGCTGCTCTCATACGCGCTCCATGCGGGGCTGCACGGCCACGGCATGGACACGCTCTCGGAACGCTACCTTTCGCACGAGCCGATCCCGATCAAGACGCTTCTGGGCAGCGGCAAGTCGGCCGTCACCTTCGACCGCGTGGATGTCGACGAGGCGGTGAAATACGCCGCCGAGGACGCCGACATCACCCTGCGCCTGTGGCACCTCTTCAAGCCGCAGCTCCACCGCGAGCGCGTCACCGCCGTCTACGAGACGCTCGAGCGCCCGCTGGTGCCGGTGCTCGCGCAGATGGAACGCGACGGCATCCGCGTCGACCGCGATACGCTGTCGCGCATGTCCGGCAAGTTCGCGCAGAAGATGGCCGAGCTCGAGGCCGAAATCCACGATCTCGCCGGCGAACGCTTCAACGTCGGCTCGCCCAAGCAGCTGGGCGAGATCCAGTTCGACAATCAGGGCGACGAGGGCGGCCAGCGCGGCAAGACCGGCGCCTGGGCCACCGGCGCCGACGTGCTCGAAGACCTCGCGACCGAACACGAGCTGCCCGCGCGGGTGCTCGACTGGCGGCAGGTGGCCAAGCTCAAATCGACCTACACCGACGCGCTGCAGGACCACATCCACCCCGAGACCGGCCGCGTGCACACCTCCTATGTCCAGACCGGGGCCAATACCGGGCGGCTGGCGTCGACCGACCCCAACCTGCAGAACATCCCCGTGCGCACCGAAGAGGGCCGCCGCATCCGCGAGGCATTCGTGGCCGAGCCAGGCAACGTTCTGGTCTCGCTCGACTATTCCCAGATAGAGCTGCGCATCCTCGCCCATACGGCCGACATCGGCGAGCTCAAGCAGGCGTTCCGCGACGGCCTCGACATCCACGCCATGACCGCAAGCGAGATGTTCGACGTGCCGATGGACGAGATGACGCCCGACATCCGCCGCCGCGCCAAGGCGATCAATTTCGGCGTCATCTACGGGATTTCGGGCTTCGGGCTGGCGCGCAACCTGCGCATACCGCGGGCCGAGGCGCAGGACTTCATCGACCGCTATTTCGAGCGCTTCCCCGGTATCCGCGCCTACATGGACGCGACCGTCGCCTTCGCCAGGGAGCACGGCCATGTCGAGACGCTCTTTGGCCGGCGCATCCACACGCCCGAGATTTCCGCGCGCGGCCCGCGCGCCGGCTTTGCGCGCCGCGCCGCCATCAACGCGCCCATCCAGGGCAGCGCCGCCGACATCATCCGACGCGCCATGATCCGCATGCCCGCCGCGCTCAAGGGGCTGCCGGCGCGGATGCTGCTGCAGGTCCATGACGAGCTTCTCTTCGAGGTGGCCGAGGATGCCGCCGACGACCTGATCGCCGCCGCCCGCGCGGCGATGGAGGGCGCGGCCGAGCCGGCGGTGCGCATCGACGTGCCGCTCACGGTCGATGCCGGGCGCGGCGCGAACTGGGCCGAGGCGCACTGAACAGGCATCCCCGCGCCCCGGCCCGGGGGGCCGGGGCGGGCTACGTTTTCTTTGCTTCCTCGCCCAGCGCCAGCGTGTGCTCGCGCAGCCACGTCATGAATCCGCGCGGGTCCGAATCCAGCAGTTTCATCCGCTCCGGCGGGATCGGGCGGCCCACCACCGGCCGTTGCGGGCGGTTGCAGCTGCGCACCACCTCGTGCAGCAGAAAGCTCTGCCGCAGCGTCGCCGAGAGGCGATTGGCGATCTGGTAGACGCGGGAATTGGCGCCGGGAAAGAAGACCGGCACCACCTGCGCGCCGGACCGGCGGATCATCTGCGCGGTAAACACGTTCCATTCCCGCTCGATCACCGGGCCGAACAGCGTGTCGGACGAGGCCACCACGCCCGAGGGAAAGACGCTGATCGCCCCGCCTTCGCGCAGATGCGTCATCGCCTTGGCGCGCATTTCGACCGATTTGCGCTGTGCGTCGGGTTCGTGCGGAAACGGCACCGCGATCATGTAGGACGCCGCGACCTCGTCGATGCCGGTCAGCAGCGCGCGGGTCAGGATCTTGTAGTCCGTCCGCCTGCGGCCGATGAGATCGGCCATGATCATCCCGTCGACAAGGCCGTGGGGATGATTGGCCACCACGACGACGGGGCCGTCGCGGGGGATGTTGTCGATCTGCTCCTGCGGGGTCTGCAGCGGAATGCCCATCGTATCCAGCGCCGCGCGCCAGAACGCCTGGCCGGTCGGCGCGCCGCGGCGCTCGAACTCGCGGATCATGCGCAGGATCGTCAGCTTGCCGGTGAACCATTCGATCGCGCGGATGGTGAACGCCGTCGCCGGCGAATCGAAGGAATTGGCGTAGGTCAGGCTGCGCCGGTCATACTTGGTGAAGTTGACCGTCTCGCCGGGCCGGCCCGGGGTCTGCTCCTCCGCGCGGTCTGCCACCTGGTTCGTCCCCGTTTCACGCACCCGTGCCACGCTGGGGCCTACATCGGCTCGCCGAAACGGTCGGCAACCAGGGCCTCCACCGCGTCGGCCAGGGCTTCAGCGTCGGCCCCCCAGGCGCGCACGTCAATAGTCTTTCCCTTCGAGGCCGCCAGCATCAACAGCCCCATGATGCTGTCGGCGCCGCTCGACTGGCCGTCGAGGCTGACCTCCGCGCAGGCATCGAAGCCTTCTGCCACTTCGACGAGCTTGGCCGCCGCGCGGGCATGCAGGCCCTTTTCGTTCACGATCTTCAATCGCCGAGTGATGGTGTCGCTCATGTCTCGTCGCTTTCGGTCCGTGGCGGCTCAGTCTGCCGTCACGTTGTGGCTGTCGATGTATTTGCGGCCGGCATCGAGCGCGGCCCGTGTCGCCGCGGCGACGTCCAGATGGCGGCTCTTGGCCAGCTTGATCAGCATCGGCAGGTTCGCCCCGTAGAGAATGCGCCGCCCCTCGGGCTGACAGGCCTTGAGCGACAGGTTCGAGGGCGAACCGCCGAACATGTCGGTAACGATGACGACGCCCCCGCCGGTGTCCACCTCGTCGGCGGCGGCGCAGATCTCGGCCTGCTTGGCGGCGCGGTCGCAATCGTGCTCGATGTTGATGCCGCGCAGCCCCGGCTGGGGACCGACCACATGCTCGATCGCCCGGACATATTCGCGGGCCAGCCCGCCATGCGCCACGATCACGATCCCGATCACGACTTGTCGTCCTCCTTGGGCATGCGCGCCGCCGGTGCCGGGGTGGCAGACGGTGCCGGGGGTGCGGCGCGCTCCAGCTCGCGGTGCCTTATAGACACCTGCCAGCCATCGTTAGCAAGGGTTCCCGCAAGCGTTTGCGCCACGGTGACGCTGCGGTGCCGGCCGCCGGTACAGCCGAAACCGATGGCGAGATAGGCCTTGCCCTCGGCCTCGTAGGCCGGCAGCAGCAGGCCGATCAGATCGGCGACCCTGTCGCGAAACGGCGCAAAGCGGGGATCGGCGGCGACATGGGCTGCGACCCGCGGATCGCGCCCGTCCAGCCCGCGCAACCCCTCGTCCCAGTAGGGATTGCGCAGAAAGCGGCAGTCCAGCACCATGTCCAGCCCGCGCGGCAGGCCGCGCTTGTAGGAAAACGACTGCACCGTCACCGCCAGCCGCGGCTTGCCCCGGGGGGCGAACCAGCGGGCCAGTTCCGCGCGCAGGTCGTGCGGCGACATCTCGGAGGTGTCGATCAGCATGTCGGCCCTGGCCTTGATCGGCCCCAGCAGGTCGAGTTCGCGGCGAATGCCGGCGCCCGGGCTTTCGGCGGGGGCCAGGGGATGCCGGCGGCGGGTCTCGGAAAACCGGCGCAGCAGCACCTCGGGGCTGCAATCGAGATAGAGCACCTGCATCAGCTCCGGGTCGGCGCCGGCGATCCTGTCGATCGCCTCGATCACGGCGAAGGTGGAAAAGTCGCGGTTGCGCACGTCGATCCCCAACGCCAGCGGCCGTTCGGGCGCGTGCCCGTCCAGCAGCCGCGGCAGCAGTGACAGCGGCAGGTTGTCGATCGCCTCGTAGCCCATGTCCTCGAGCGCGCGAATCGCCGTCGTCCGGCCCGCGCCCGAAGGGCCCGTCACCAGGACCAGGGGATGTGCCGTCGCGGACCGTTCCATTCTGCCGGGACCTTTCTCAAGCGTCGCGCCCGCCCTTCAGGTAGGTCAGGATCGCGGCCGGAAAATGCGCCAGATGCGATTTCCTGACAAGCGGCAGCCGGACATCGAGGATCCGCACCTCGCGTATCGGCGGCAACCGGTCGCTTTCGGACGTGTCCATGTCGACGACCAGCGCCACCTCGGCGGGGCCTGCGGCGGGGGCGCCGAGTATCCCGACCTCGCGCGCCTCGATCCGGCCGCGCAGGGCGGCCGGCGCGTCCGCCATCAGCGCCGCCTCCCGCCGCCAGAGGCGGGTGCGGTCGTCGGCGACCAGCCCGGCGCCCAGCGCCATCAGTTCCAGCGCCAGCCCCGATTTGCCGCTGCCCGAGGCGCCGCGGATCAGCACCGCGCGGCCGCAAACGGCGACGCAGGAGGCATGCAGCACCGCCCCGTCATCGTGCGGCACGGGCGCCGCCGATCCTGCGCACGTCCCGTCGGGGGCATCGGAGGCCGCCATCGCCGGATCAGACCGGCAGGCCGACGACGAAACGGGCGCCCAGCGGGTCGGAGGTGACATCGGCGTCGGTCGGGCGGATGTTCTCGGCCCAGATCACGCCGTCGTGAGCCTCGACGATCTGCTTCGAGATCGACAGTCCGAGGCCCGAGTTGTTGCCGAACTCCTTTTCCGAGCGCTGCGAATAGAAGCGCTGGAAAATCTTGGTCAGCGCCTGCTCGGGGATGCCGGGGCCGGTATCCTCGACCACGACCACCACCCGGTTCTCGCGCTTGCGCACCCACAGGCGGATCGCGTCGCCATCCTCGCAGAAGCTGATGGCGTTGGTGATCAGATTCACGAAGACCTGCGCCAGCCGAGCCTCGAGCCCGGTGACGACGATCCTTTCGCGCGGGAAATCGGTGATGAACTCGATGCCCTTCTGGCCGGCCTGCTCGCCCAGGTACTGCGCCAGGTTGCTCAGCATCGCCACCAGGTCGAAACGTTCCTGCTCTTCCTTGACCAGCTCGCTGTCGAGCCGCGAGGCGTTCGAGATGTCGCTGACCAGCCGGTCGAGCCGGCGCACATCGTGCTCGATCACATCGAGGAGCTTGGCGCGCTGGTCGTCGCGGCGCGCGAGCCGCAGCGTGCCCACGGCCGAGCGCAGCGAGGCCAGCGGGTTCTTGATCTCGTGCGCCACGTCGGCGGCAAACTGTTCGTTGCCGTCGATGC
>CAZNMK010000098.1:0-8577 GCA_964574045.1 uncultured Roseovarius sp.
CCGGTGGTGGTCGTCACCCGCAATTCGCCAAAGACCTCTTCCTCGCTGTCGCGGATGCGGGCGGTGGCGGCGTCCAGCCGGCGCATCATCGCCTTGGTGGCGTCAAAGAGCAGTTCGCCCTGTTCGGTCAGAATCAGCCCGCGCGCATGACGATGGAAAAGCGTGGCGTTGAGCGATTCCTCGAGCCCCCTGATCTGGCGCGAGATGGCCGATTGCGACAGGTGCAGCGAATCGCCCGCATGGGTCAGGCTGCCGGCGTCGGCCACCGCATGGAATATTCTGAGCTTGTCCCAATCCATTCAAACAACTTTCGCAACCCAAATCAGCCGCCGACGAAATAGCAGGAATTCCATGAAAGTGCAGCCATTGCGTGTCGCAAAGAGACGGTTTTTCTCTTTATAGGTCAGATATAATGACCTATATTTGCCATATATCCGATGCAAGACCATATCGCCGGGGGAGGCCCGCCATGAGCAAGCACCAGATCAGCCTGAACGATCGTTTCGACCTGACCAGATCGCCGGTTCTGCTGAACGGAACCCAGGCGCTGGTACGGCTGATGCTGATGCAGGCCGCGCGCGACCGGGCCGCGGGGCTGAACACCGCCGGCTATGTCAGCGGCTATCGCGGCTCGCCGCTGGGGGCGGTCGATTTGCAGATGGGGCGCGCGGAAAAACTGCTGGCCGAAGCCAACGTGCGCTTTCAGCCGGGGCTGAACGAGGATCTGGCCGCGACCGCGCTGTGGGGCACGCAACAGGCCGAACTGCGCGGCGAGGGCCGCTATGACGGCGTATTCGGCCTGTGGTACGGCAAGGGACCGGGGGTCGACCGTTCGGGCGACGTCATGCGGCACGCCAACATGGCCGGCACCTCGCGCCACGGGGGCGTGCTGATGGCGATGGGCGACGATCACACCGGCGAAAGCTCGACCGTGTGCCACCAGTCCGACTGGGCCATGGTCGATGCCTACATGCCGGTGCTCAGCCCGGCCGGGGTGCAGGAAATCCTCGATTTCGGGCTCTACGGCTTTGCGCTGTCGCGGTTCGCGGGCGTCTGGTGCGGGCTCAAGACGATGAAGGACACGGTCGAGGTGACATCCGTCGTCGATGGCCGCCCCGACCGGATGCAGTTCGTCACGCCCGATTTCGACATGCCCGAGGGCGGGCTGAACATCCGGCTGAATGATCACTGGGTGCCACAGGAGGCGCGCATGATCGACTACAAGAGGTTCGCCGCCGAAGCCTTTGCCCATGCAAACAAAATAGACAGGAGAATGTGGGGCAAGCCGGGTGCCAGGATCGGTTTCGTCGCCGCCGGCAAGAATTGGCTGGACCTGGTGCACGCGCTCGATCTGCTGGGCATCGACAAGGCGGAGGCCGAGCGCCTGGGCCTGACCACCTACAAGGTCGGGCAGACCTTTCCGATGGACATGAAGGGGTTTCACGACTGGGCCGAGGGGCTCGATCTGATCGTCGTCGTCGAGGAAAAGCGCAAGCTGATCGAAATCCAGATCAAGGAGGCGATTTTCGACGACCGCCGCGGCCGCCGCGTCTATGGCTGGTACAAGGGCGGCGCCGGCGGCATGCACACAGAGGAGCTCTTTCCGACGCGGATGGCGCTCGACCCGGTGATGATCGCCGAAAAGATCGGCAACATCCTGATCGAAGAGGGGCGCGGCACCGAGGCGGTCAAGGCCGGGCTGGCCGAGATCGCACAGGCGAAAAAGGCCGACAACGCCGAGGAAATCGCCAGCCGGCTGCCCTATTTCTGCGCCGGGTGTCCGCACAACACCTCGACCAGACTGCCCGAGGGCAGCCGCGCCTATGCCGGTATCGGCTGTCACATCATGGCGCTGTGGATGGACCGCGAGACCAGCGGCTTTACCCATATGGGGGCCGAGGGCGCCAACTGGATCGGCGAGGCGCCGTTTTCCACCCGCGAGCACGTATTCCAGAACATCGGCGACGGCACCTACAACCACTCGGGGCTGCTGGCTATCCGCGCTGCGCTGGCGGCGGGCACGAACATCACCTACAAGATCCTCTACAACGACGCCGTGGCGATGACCGGCGGGCAGGCGAACGAGGGCGGGCTCACGCCCGACCGCATCGTGCGCGAGCTGCTGGCGATGGGAGTGCGCGACGTCGCGGTGGTCTATGACGAAAAGGAAGAACCCGACCGCGCCGGTTTTCCCAAAGGGATCGGCTGGCACGAGCGGTCGGAGATGCCCCATGTTCAGGAAAAATTCTCCAAGATCAAAGGGGTGTCGGCCATCGTTTACGTGCAGACCTGCGCCGCCGAAAAACGCCGCCGGCGCAAGCGCGGCACATTTCCCGACCCCGACAAGCGGGTCTTCATCAACACCGACATCTGCGAGGGCTGCGGCGATTGCGGGGTGCAGTCGAACTGCGTGGCGGTGGTGCCCAAGGAAACCGAGCTCGGGCGCAAGCGCGCCATCGACCAGTCGGCCTGCAACAAGGATTTCAGCTGTCTCAAGGGGTTCTGCCCCTCTTTCGTGACGCTCGAGGGTGCGCGCATCCGCAAGGAGGCCGCGACCGGGCTGACCCTGCCGGACCTGCCCGAGCCGCAATTGCCCGCCATCGACGGCACCCACAATGTCGTCATCACCGGCGTGGGCGGCACCGGCGTGGTGACCATCGGCGCGGTGCTGGCGCAGGCGGCGCAGCTCGACGGCAAGGGCGCCGGCATGATGGAGATGGCGGGACTGGCGCAAAAGGGCGGCGCCGTGCACATCCATTGCCGGATCGCCGGGAAACCGCAGGACATCAGCGCCATCCGTGTCGCCACCGGCGAGGCCGACGCGGTGATCGGCGGCGATCTGGTGGTCAGCGCGGGGGCCAAGACCCTGGGGCTGATGCGCACGGGGCGCACCGGCGCGGTGGTCAACAGCCACGAGATCATCACCGGGGCCTTTACCCGCGACCCCGACTTCGCCATCCCCGGCGGGCGACTGCAGCTGGCGTTGCAGGCCAGGGTCAAGGACGGTCTGCAACTCTTCGATGCGACAGAGCTTTCCCGCGTCCTGATGGGCGATTCGATCTATTCCAACATGATGGTCTTCGGCGCCGCGTGGCAGCGCGGGCTGATCCCGGTCTCGCTGGCGGCGATCGAAGAGGCGATCGAGATGAACGGCGCCGCGGTCGAACAGAACCGGCGCGCGTTCGCGATCGGCCGCTGGGCCGCGGCCTTTCCCGGCGATGCCGCCGCCGTGCTGGCCCCGGCCGAGGCGGAGGCGCCGAGGACACTGGACGACAGGATCGACTATCGTGCCGCGCACCTGGTCGATTACCAGGGGCCGCGGCTGGCGCGGCGTTACCGCAAGCTGGTCGACGGCATTGCCGACGAGCGCGTCCGCGAGGCGGTCGCCAAGGGCTATCACAAGGTCCTGTCCTACAAGGACGAATACGAGGTGGCGCGCCTGCTGATCCAGAGCCGCGACAAGGCGCGAGAGGAATTCTCGGGCGATTTCCGCATGAGTTTTCACCTTGCGCCCCCGATCCTGGGCGGCAAGGGCGCCGACGGGCGGCCGAAAAAGCGCCGCTTCGGGCAATGGCTGGAACGTCCCCTGCGGGCGATGGCGCGGATGAAGGGGTTGCGCGGCACGCCGCTCGACATTTTCGGCTATTCGGCCGAGCGCCGGCTGGAACGCCGGCTGATCCGCCAGTACGAGGCCGACATGGCCGAGGTGCTGCCCAGGCTCGACGATGCCACCCGCGATGCCATCGTCGCGCTGGCGGAGCTGCCGCTCTCGATCCGAGGTTTCGGCCCGGTCAAGGAGGCGAACGCCGACAAGGCGGCGAAGCGGCGCGAGGAATTGCTGGCCACCGTCCGGGCGGGCGGCGAGGATGCGCGCCGGGCCGCCGAGTGAGACGCGCGCCCGCCGCCGCAAGGGGCGGCAAATTGCCGATGGAGTCCGGGCGGCGAAGGCCCTATTGGTTGAGCCCGCAAAGGACGGCAGGACAGGGGCGGGCGGCATCATGGCGGTAGGCGTATTCGACAGCGGGCTGGGCGGCCTGACGGTACTGGCGGCGGTGCAGGAACGCCTGCCCGATGTCGGTTTCATCTATCTGGGCGACAATGCGCATACGCCCTATGGCGTGCGCGATGCCGACGACATCTACCGCCTGACGCGGGGCCATGTCGGCACGCTCTGGGAGATGGGCTGCGATCTGGCGATCCTGGCGTGCAACACCGCCTCGGCCGCGGCGCTGAGACGCATGCAGGAGGCGGGCGTGCCGGCGGGCAAGCGCGTGCTGGGCGTCTTCGTGCCGCTCATCGAGGCGCTGACCGAACGGCAGTGGGGCGACAATTCGCCGCCGCGCGAGGTGGCGGTGAAAAACGTCGCGCTCTTTGCGACGCCCGCCACGGTGGCAAGCCGCGCCTTTCAGCGCGAGTTGGCGTTCCGCGCGATCGGCGTCGATGTCGAGGCGCAGGCCTGCGGCGGCGTCGTCGACGCCATCGAGGAGGGCGACATGATCCTCGCCGAGGCGCTGGTGCGCTCCCATGTCGAGGCGCTCTTGCGCAAGATGCCGCACCCCGAGGCGGCGGTGCTTGGCTGCACCCACTACCCGCTGGTCGAGGATGTGTTCCAGGCGGCGCTGGGGCCCGATGTCGCGGTCTACTCGCAGCCCCGCCTGGTGGCCGAGAGCCTCGCGGATTATCTCGCGCGGCACCCGGACATGACGGGCGAGGCGGCACCGACGCGTTATCTGACCACCGGCGACGCCCGCCGCGTGTCGGACCGCGCGACCCAGTTCCTGCGCCGCAGGATCGCGTTCGAGCATATCTGAGAGGCGGCCCCCCGATGCCTGAGCCGCCGCGCCGCATTGCGGCGGCGGGGGAATTCACCTACATGCCATCTGAATTTCCACGAAAGGGCCGACATGACCCGCAACATCGCCATTCTGGGGGCCTCGGGCTATACCGGGGCCGAACTGGTCCGCCTCATCGCCACCCATCCGGGGATGCGGATCGCCGCGCTTGGCGCCAATGCCAGGGCCGGGCAGACGATGGCGCAGGTCTTTCCTCATCTGCGCCATCTCGACCTGCCCGATCTGGTGACCGCGAACGAGATCGACTTTTCCGGTATCGACCTGTGTTTCTGCGCGCTGCCGCACAAGACCAGCCAGGAGGTGATCGCGGCGCTGCCGCGCGACCTGCGCGTCGTCGATCTTTCCGCCGATTTCCGCCTGCGCGACCCGGCCGCCTACGAGAAATGGTACGGCAATCCCCACGCGGCGCCCGAATTGCAGAAAGAGGCGGTCTACGGGCTGACCGAGTTCTACCGCGACGACATCCGCGCCGCGCGGCTGGTGGCGGGGACGGGGTGCAACGCGGCGACGGGGCAGTACATGCTGCGCCCGCTCGTCAGTGCGGGGGCGATCGACCTCGACAACATCGTCCTCGACCTCAAATGCGGGGTATCGGGGGCGGGCCGCAGCCTGAAGGAGAACCTGCTACATGCCGAGCTGAGCGAGGGCTACCACGCCTACGCGCTGGGCGGCACGCACCGGCATCTGGGCGAATTCGATCAGGAATTCTCGGCGCTGGCGGGGCGCGAGGTGAGGATACAGTTCACGCCCCACCTCATCCCGGCCAATCGCGGCATCCTCGCCACCGGCTATGTCCGGGGCGAGGCGGACGCGGTTCACGGGGCGCTGGTGCTGGCCTACGCGGGCGAGCCGTTCATCGAGGTGCTGCCCTTCGGCGAGGCGCCCAGCACGCGGCACGTGCGTGGCTCGAATTTCTGCCATATCGGCGTGGTGGCGGACCGGCTGCCGGGGCGCGCCATCGTCGTTGCCGCGCTCGACAACCTGACCAAGGGATCGAGCGGGCAGGCCGTGCAGAACGCCAACCTGATGCTCGGCCTGGACGAGACCGAGGGGCTGATGCTGGCCCCGGTCTTTCCCTGAAGAACGGATGAGAGGGACATGAAAACGCTCAAGAAAAAGCGCCGGGTACAGATCATTGTCATCGCCGCCGTAGCGTTGATGATCTCGACCTCACTGATCGGTTACGCGCTGCGCGACGGCATCAACTTCTTCCGATCCCCGAGCCAGGTCGTGGCCGAGCCGCCGGCGCCGGCCGAGGTATTTCGCATCGGCGGGCTGGTCGAGGAAGGGAGCCTCAGACGCGGCGAGGGCGAGACCATCCGCTTCAACGTCACCGATGGCGGCGCGGTGGTGCCGGTGGTCTTTACCGGCGTGCTGCCCGACCTCTTTGCCGAAAACCAGGGCATGGTCGGCACCGGCACCTTTGAGGACGGCGTTTTCCGCGCCACCGAAATCCTGGCCAAGCACGACGAGGACTACATGCCCAAGGAGGTGATCGACAGCCTTAAGGAGCAGGGCCTCTACCAGCATGCGGGCGATGGCTGAACGCGCCGTTAACACTGTCCGCCCCAGATTGCCGACCGCGCAGGCCGGTGGAAGGGGGCGGAGATGCAGACAGTCGAAGAGATAGCCCGCGAGATCGTCGCCCGCGAGGGCGGCTTCGTCGACGACCCAGACGATCCCGGCGGCGCCACCAACCACGGGGTCAGCATCCACACCATGCGGCGGCTGGGTCTGGATTTGGACCATGACGGCGATGTCGACGCGGCCGACGTGCGCGGCCTGACCCGGGCGCAGGCCGAGGCGATCTTTGTCCGCCATTATTTCCGGCGTCCGCGCATTTTCGATCTGCCGCAGGCGTTGCAGGCGTCGGTATTCGACATGTATGTCAACGCCGGCGCGAACGCGGTCAAGATCCTGCAACGGCTCCTGCGCCAGATGGGCCACGAGGTGGCCGTAGACGGTGCCATCGGGCCGAAGACCGCCGCCGCCGCCCATGCCGCCGCGCGCGCCGCGCCCGAGCACATCGCCGACGCCTACGGCATCGCGCGGCGCAACTATTATTTCCGCCTCGCCGATGCGCGCCCGGCCTCGCGCAAGTTCGCCCGCACCCGTGCCGGCGGCAAGGGCGGCTGGATAAGGCGGGCGGAAGAGTTCGTCTCGCCCCGCTACCACATGAGCGAGGCGGAGTTCCGGGCGAGGGTCGCGGCATGGGACTGATCGGGACCATGCTGGAGACGCTTTTCGGCGGCGGCCGCAACGCGGTGGCCGAGACGGCGGAGGTCTTTCGCGTCAACGCCGACGCCCGCGACGCGCGCGCGGCCGACATCCAGTCGGACGCGCTGGCGCAACTCGCCGCCGAGTTCGCGCTGCCGCGCCGCGGCCTGTTCGACCGCTTCATCGACGCGCTCAATCGGGTTCCGCGCCCGGCGATGGCGCTGGGGACGATGGGTCTTTTCCTGTCGGCGATGATCGACCCGGCGTGGTTTTCCGCCCGCATGCAGGGCATCCAACTGGTGCCCGAGCCGCTGTGGTGGCTGCTGGGCGCGATCGTCAGCTTCTATTTCGGGGCCCGCCACCAGGCGCAGGGACAGGAGTTCCAGCGCTCGCTGGCGCTGACGATGGCGCGCACGCCGCAGGTGATGGCCAACATCGCCGCGCTGGGGCGGCTCACGCCCGCCAGCCCGCGCATCGCCACGACCGGGAGCGACGCGGCGCTGGAACTTGGCGCGGTGATGCCGGGCGAGAACCCCGCGCTCGACAGCTGGCGTCAGGATCGCGCGGGGGGGCGCGAGGGCGGCCCCGGGGACCGTTAGGCGGCAAAGGGCAGACGGGCGCGAGCGCGCCCGCGACAATGTGATCCCGCCGGCAGCCGGTTTTGGATTGGCCCTGCCGGCGGGAAAACCTATAACCGGGGCATGATCACCGAATTCGGCCATTTCGCCCTGATCCTCGCCTTTCTCGTCGCCCTCTTTCAGGCCGCGGTGCCGCTTGTCGGCGCGCACAAGGGCTGGCCGGGATGGATGGCCACCGCGGCGCCGGCGGCGGCGCTGCAGTTCCTGCTGACGGCGGGGGCATTCCTGGCGCTGACCTGGGCCTTCGTCAGTTCGGATTTCTCGCTGCAACTGGTGGTGCTCAACAGCCATACGCTGAAGCCGATGCTCTACAAGATCACCGGCGTGTGGGGCAATCACGAGGGCTCGATGCTGCTGTGGGTGCTGATCGTCACGCTCTTCGGCTTTTTCGCGGCCTGGTTCGGCGGCGGCCTGCCGCCGACGCTCAGGGCGCGGGTGCTGTCGGTGCAGGCGATGATCGGGGCGGCGTTCTTCGGCTTCATCCTCTTCACCTCGAACCCGTTTCTGCGGATGCCGGTGCCGCCCTTCGACGGGCAGGATCTGAACCCGCTCTTGCAGGATCCGGGCCTGGCGTTTCATCCGCCCTTCCTCTACCTCGGCTATGTCGGCCTTTCGATGAGCTATTCCTTCGCCGTCGCGGCGCTGATCGAGGGGCGGGTCGATGCCGCCTGGGGGCGCTGGGTGCGGCCCTACACGCTGGCCTCGTGGATGTTCCTGACCGTGGGCATCGGGCTGGGGTCGTGGTGGGCCTATTACGAGCTCGGCTGGGGCGGTTTCTGGTTCTGGGACCCGGTCGAGAACGCCAGCTTCATGCCGTGGCTCATTTCGGCGGCGCTGCTGCACTCGGCGGTGGTGGTGGAAAAGCGCGA
>CAZNMK010000099.1:0-8543 GCA_964574045.1 uncultured Roseovarius sp.
CCGAGCCGGTCCACTTCACATAGTCGGGGTCCAGCAACTCGTGCAGTTTCTGCAAAGTACGGGCAAGCACCGAGTCGCGCGTGAACCGGGTTGTCCGCGTCGCGTCGCGCGCTATCAGCCGCACCGAAAGAAACGTCCCGGCCGGGGCCGGCAGGGTCGAAAAGACGATGTCCTCTTCGGCCGAAAGCGTCAGTTCGATCTGGTCGGTGATCACCCGCGCGCGGCTGTCAGAAAGGATATGCGTGCCGGTAATGCGGTGGCCCAGCCCCTCGATGCATCCCGCCGCATGGTTGGCGATTTCGACGATGTCGAGGTCGCGGCAGGAGGTGAACACCAGCCCTGCGATTGCCTGTGTTATGCCTGTGGTCATTTCTTGTCTCGTTCTTGGACTGCTCTGTAGTCAACCGATTGACCCTGTTATCGCCCCGAAAATCGGAGGCAGTTTGTTGCAAATGTGAAACCAATTGGGCAATTTATCCGTGAATTGGTGATGCGCGGCCAAGACGCCGGGTGGCCGGACCCGGCGGTTAAACATCTGAGAAATATTCATGATTTGACTGTTTCCGCCTTGCGCGCCATTGTTTCGGCAGACGGGAGAGAGAAAGCAAAAGGGGCGCCCCGGCGGGACGCCCCTGCGATTGCCGGCCTGCTGCCGGCCTCTTCGGGTCAGCAGCTGTAGTACATCTGGAACTCGACCGGGTGCGGGGTCTGTTCGTAGCGGACGACCTCTTGCATCTTGAGTTCGATGTAGCCGTCGATCTGGTCGCGGGTGAACACGTCGCCGGCCAGCAAGAAGGCGTGATCGGCGCTGAGCGCTTCGACCGCCTCGCGCAGCGAGCCGCAGACGGTGGGGATGCCCTCGAGTTCCTCGGCGGGCAGGTCGTAGAGGTTCTTGTCCATCGCCTCGCCCGGGTCGATCCTGGACTTGATGCCGTCGAGCCCGGCCATCAAGAGCGCCGAGAAGGCCAGATAGGGGTTGGCGGCGGGGTCGGGGAAACGCGCCTCGACGCGCTTGGCCTTGGGGCTTTCGGTCCACGGAATGCGCACGCAGCCCGAACGGTTGCGCGCCGAATAGGCCCTGAGCACCGGCGCCTCGAACCCCGGAACCAGGCGCTTGTAGCTGTTGGTCGTGGGGTTGGTAAAGGCATTGAGCGTCTTGGCGTGCTTGAGGATGCCGCCGATGAACCACAGCGCCTCCTGGCTGAGATCGGCGTACTTGTCGCCGGCGAAAAGCGGCTTGCCGTCCTTCCAGATCGACATGTTGACATGCATGCCAGAGCCGTTGTCGCCCGCGATCGGCTTGGGCATGAAGGTCGCGGTCTTGCCATATGCCTGGGCGACGTTGTGGATGACGTATTTGTGCTTTTGCAGCTCGTCGGCCTGGCGGGTCAGGGTGTCGAAGATCAGCCCCAGCTCGTGCTGGCACGACGCCACCTCGTGATGGTGCTTGTCGACCTTCATGTTCAGCCGCTTCATCGTCGACAGCATCTCGGAGCGGATGTCATGGGCGTCGTCGGTCGGGTTCACGGGGAAATAGCCGCCCTTGAGGCCGGGGCGGTGGCCCATGTTGCCCATCTCGTACTCGGTGTCCGAGTTCCACGAGCCGTCCATCGCATCGACCTCGTAGGAGACCTTGTTGATGGTGTTGGAAAAACGCACATCGTCGAAGAGAAAGAACTCGGCCTCTGGTCCGACATAGAACACGTCGCCGATGCCCGAGGATTGCAGATAGGCCTCGGCCTTTTCGGCGGTGCCGCGCGGGTCGCGGTTGTAGGGCTCGCCGGTGTCGGGTTCGACCACCGAGCAGTGCACGCAAAGCGTCTTTTCGGCATAGAAGGGGTCGATGTAGCCGCTGGCGGTATCGGGCAGCAGCTTCATGTCGGAGGCTTCGATCGACTTCCAGCCGGCGATCGAAGAGCCATCGAACATGAAGCCTTCCTCGAGGAAATCCTCGTCGACCTGGTCGGCCAGCACGGTGACGTGCTGAAGCCGGCCGCGCGGGTCGGTAAAGCGGATGTCGACATATTCGACGTCCTCTTCGCGGATGGTGTTGAGCATATCCTGTGCGCTCATGGCGTTTCGTCCTTTTGTCTTGTGGGAATTCCGGGGGCGGCCGGATCAGAGAGCGTCGGGGCCGGTCTCGCCGGTGCGGATGCGGATGGCCTGTTCGACCGCGCTGACGAAGATCTTGCCGTCGCCGATCTTGTCGGTCTTGGCGGCCTCGATGATGGCCTCGATGGCGGGTTCGACCTGGTCGTCGTCGAGCACCACCTCGATCTTTACCTTGGGCAGGAAGTCGACGACGTATTCGGCGCCGCGGTAAAGCTCGGTATGGCCCTTCTGGCGGCCGAAACCCTTGACCTCGATCACCGAGAGGCCCTGCACGCCGACCTCTTGCAGCGCCTCCTTGACCTCGTCGAGCTTGAACGGCTTGATGATTGCCTCGATCTTCTTCATCTCTCCGGCCTCCTTTGCGGCTGGCATGGTGTGTCCTGCGCCTTCGATCACTTCTATGCGCGGGGCACAATCGGATAGGGTCGGACGGGGGCGGCGCACGGAGTGCGGCGCGGCAACTGCACATGATTTGGGCGCTGTGCCCGGAAATTGGGCAAAACTGAATCGGGGGAGGCTCGAGATGGCCGAACTGCTGACGGCGGCGCAGATGCGCGCGCTGGAAACCGCCTGGATCGAGTCGGGCGCGGCGACCGGGGAGGAACTGATGGAGCGCGCCGGGCGCGGCGTGGTCGAGGCGGTGTTCGACACCTGGCCCGACCTCGCCGCGGCGCCGCACAGGGCGGCGGTGATGTGCGGGCCGGGCAACAACGGCGGCGACGGCTTCGTGGTGGCGCGGCTCCTGCGCGGCTGGGGCTGGGAGGTCGAGGTTTTCCTCTTCGGCGATCCCGACCGGCTGCCGCCCGACGCCAGGGCCAATCGCGACCGCTGGCGCGACGGCGGCGGGGCGGTGGCGGTCTGGACGTCCGGGGCGGCGTTCGCACCGGCCGACGATGCCGCGTTGTTGGTGGATGCGCTTTTCGGCACCGGTTTGGGCCGGCCGGCCGACGGGTTCGACGCCTTTGCCCGCGCGACGCGGTCGGGGCGCGCGCGGGTGGTGGCGGTCGACATCCCGAGCGGCCTTTGTTCCGATTCGGGCCGCTATCTGCACCGTGCCGATGCGCCGGCGGAGCCACGGATAAGGGCCGATCTGACGGTGAGTTTCCACAGCGAGAAGCCCGGCCACCG
Source organism: uncultured Roseovarius sp. (assembly GCA_964574045.1). Taxonomy (GTDB): domain Bacteria; phylum Pseudomonadota; class Alphaproteobacteria; order Rhodobacterales; family Rhodobacteraceae; genus Roseovarius. The sequence goes on from CAZNMK010000099.1 coordinate 3,241, forward strand.
GCTGGCCGAGGGGCCGGCGGCCTGCGGGCGCGTCGTGGTCAAGGACATCGGGTTGCGCGGCAACATCGAGGGCGCGGTACGGCTCGCGGGTCCGCAGGCGGGGCGGGCGGCCGCCGCCAAGGCCGGCGGGCACAAGTATGCCCACGGCCACGCGCTGGTGCTTTCGGGCGGGGCGGGGCGCACCGGCGCGGCGCGGCTGGCGGCGCGCGCGGCGCTCAGGATCGGGGCCGGGCTGGTCACGCTCGGGGTGCCGGGCGCGGCGCAGCAGGAGGTGGCCGGACAGATCGCGGCGCTGATGCTGCACCGGGTGGATGACGCCGAGGGGTTGGAGGGGCTGCTGGAGGATGACAGGCTCAACGCGCTCTGCCTCGGCCCCGGGCTGGGGATCGGACGCGCGCGCGAACTGGTGCCGGTGGCGTTCGCTGCAATACGCCCCGGCGTCCGAGCCGGGGCCTCTGCCGCCGAGGTCCCGGGTCAGGCCCGGGACGCGCACCGCGCCTTGGTGCTGGATGCCGATGCCTTGACGGCCTTCGAGCAGGAGCCGGGGGTCCTGTTCGATCTGCTGCATCCGCGCTGCGTCCTGACCCCGCACGACCGGGAGTTCGCGCGGCTCTTTCCCGATATCGCCGGGCGGCTGAACGCGGCGCCCGCCGCCGGCCCCGCCTTTTCAAGGGTGGATGCAACGCGGGAGGCGGCGCGGCGCGCCGGCTGCGTTGTGCTGCTCAAGGGTCCCGATACGGCGGTCGCCGCGCCCGATGGGCGCGCCGTCGTCAATTCCGCCGGTTACGAGCGCGCCGTGCCGTGGCTGGCCACCGCCGGGGCGGGCGACGTGCTGGCGGGGTTCATCGCCGGGCTCTTGGCGCGGGGCTTTGCGCCGATGGCGGCGGCGGAATCGGCCGCTTGGCTGCATGTGGAATGCGCGCGCCGTTTCGGCCCCGGGCTGATTGCCGAGGATCTGCCCGAGACGCTGCCGGCGGTCCTGCGGGGGCTAGGCGCCTGACGGCGGAAGCCCGGAGCCTGAGCCCCGGAGCTTCCATACTGCCAGGAGGGAACAATCAAGGCAGTTCAGGACGGCGCGAACCGGCCCAGCGCGCTGGCGACTTCGAGGCCGTCGACATAAAGCACGTGCGGCGTGTCGAACTCGAGATCGTGAAGCATCATCGGCGCAGGATCGCGCAGGGTGACGAATTCGCCGTCGGCCAGGCGTTCGGCGGGCACCAGCGCCTGCGGCGCGCCGAAGATCGCCTGCGCGCGCCAGTCGCGCACCAGCACGGGCTGGCCGGCGGCGAGAACGGCGTCGTGTTCGGGGCGGTTGTGACCCAGCGATCCGGCGCGCACATGCACCGGGCGCGTTACGATCCGCCGGCGGCGGACCCGGCGCAGCACGGCGGTGCCGCTGTCGCGGGTGACGATGCGGGCGCCGGGGCGAAGGCCGGCCACGTCGCATTCGCCATCGAGCGTCATGATCAGGGATGCCCCGGGCAGGCCTGTATCCCGGCGGGTGCCGAAGTAGGAGAGATCGACCCCGCCCTGCCGAACGAATGCCGGTTTCATATGCGGTTCCTGCTGCGTTTCTGCCTCTGCTTTTTCACTACAATATGGCAATAATCGGTTAATGTCGCGCAATTTCCGGGAACGGGCCGCACGGCGGCACCGGCGGCGGGCGCCGGAGTTTTCGCTCGCATCGGCGCGCGCCCTTTGCTATTGAGCCGCTTCGATGCGGGTGTGGCGGAACTGGCAGACGCACCAGATTTAGGTTCTGGCGCCGCAAGGCGTGGGGGTTCAAGTCCCTCCACCCGCACCATGGCCGCCCCTGCGGGTGGCAGTGCCGGATGCCGGCCCTCAGGCATCGGGGCTGCCGGGGGCGATCAGCTGTGCCTCCCATTCCTTCATCAGCGGCCGGGCGGCCCGTAGCGGCGCGTGCGCGGCGAGGTCGGGAAAGAGGGCGAGCAGTTCCTCGCGCGCCGGCGGCGACAGGGCGCCAAGGGTCATCGGGCCGGGCAGGAAGCTTTCGGCCGCGAGCCCGTCGGCAAAGACGATCTCGTGCCGGTCGAAGAGCAGATGGATGTAGGTGACGGTATCGACGTCCCAGGCCGGTGCGATGCTATGGCGATTGACCAGGTGGCAGGCGGCGATCAGGCACTCGGGTTCGCCGAAATGCAGCTCCGCCCGCCAGCCGCCCACAAGCAGCCGGTGCTGTGGCGACAAGAGCATGTCGCGGTCGGGCAGGCCCCGCCCCAATGCGCCCGCGCGCAACCGGATCGGGCGCAGATGGGGCGCCTCGGTCAGCCGCCGGGCGTCCAGCGTGACCCTTCCCAGCCAGCGGATCGGTTGTGCACCGTGGCCCTTGGTCCTGACCCGGTCGCCGACCGCGAGCGTTTCGACCGGGATGCGCCCGCGCGGCGTGGCGATCAGCGTACCGGGGGTGAAGCACGGTACGACCAGGTCGCCGGCGGGGATGCTGGGCTGGCCCGAGCTGCCGGGGCCCTCATGTGCCGAAATCACCGTCAGGGTCTCGCCCACCGGCGGCCACGACTGGGGCGGCCCGACAAAGGCCAGCCCCTCGACCGTGGCGTAGGCGGGCGAGGAATTGTTGACGTTGAAGGCGATGGCCTCGTAGGTGTTGCCGGAGCTGTCCTGCAGGACGATGCGGTATTCGGCCTCGACAACGGTACCGTTCGAATAGCCGGTCCCGTCGATGGTCTGGGCGCCGTCCAGCACTTGGTTGCCGTCGTTGTCGTCGAAATCGGTGTCGCTGCCGCGGTCGCGGATCGAGATTTCCAGCCAGTCGTTGGTCAGCAGGGTGATGGTCTCGCCCACCAGGTGCGATCCGTCGCCTTGGGTGATCCCGTCAAGGCTGACCCCGCCGCTGACGGAGATGTTGGATTCCTCGAGGATCCAGACCGAGTATCTTGCCATGCCGTCTGCTCGCTCAAGCCCGTGTGTCGGGCGAGAATTATGATTGGAACTGCTTATACATTTCTTGCCGCCGCCGATCAATCGCGGGCGGAATCGCCCGGCGGCGGCCGTGGCATTCGGGTCGCTTTGGGCTTGCACGGCTCGGGGGACGCACCTAGAAGGGCCCGTGATTTTGACCGCCGCGGGCGCCCCCGCGGCCTTGATGCGATGGATGAGGACGACATGCAGGTCACCGAGACCCGGAACGAAGGTCTGAGCCGCGCCTACAAGATGGTGCTGACGGCGCAGGAACTGGACGACAAGGTCATTGAAAAGCTCAAGGAGGCCCAGCCCGATATTCAGATGAAGGGCTTTCGCAAGGGCAAGGTGCCGCTGCCGCTGTTGAAGAAACAGTTCGGCGCCCGGGTTCTGGGCGAGGCCATGCAGGAGGCCGTCGATGGCGCGATGAGCGCCCATTTCGAGGAAACGGGCGTGCGTCCGGCCCTCGAGCCGCAGGTCAAGATGATCAACGAGGGCTGGAAAGAGGGCGACGATGTCGAGGTCGAGATGGCCTACGAGGCGCTGCCCGAGGTGCCCGAGGTGGATTTCAAGGCCGTCAAGCTGGAGCGGCTGGTCGCCAAGGTCGACGATGCCGGCGTCGAGGAGGCGCTGAAGAACCTCGCCGAGAGCGCCCAGAACTTTGCCGACCGCCGCAAGGGAGCCAAGGCCAAGGAAGGCGACCAGGTGGTGATCGACTTCGTCGGCCGGCTGGATGGCGAGGCGTTCGAGGGCGGCAGCGCCGAGGAATTCCCGCTGGTGCTGGGTTCGGGCAGCTTCATCCCCGGCTTCGAGGATCAGCTCGCGGGCGTCAAGGCCGGCGAGGAAAAGCTCGTGACCGTGACCTTCCCCGGGGATTACCAGGCCGAGCACCTGGCCGGCAAGGAGGTGGAATTCACCTGCACCGTCAAGGCGGTGAAGGCGCCCGAGCCCGCCGCGATCGACGACGAGCTGGCGCAGAAATACGGCGCCGAGAGCCTCGATGCGCTCAAGCAGCAGATCCGCGAGCGGCTGGACCAGGAATATGCCGGCGCGGCGCGCGCGGTGATGAAGCGCCGGCTGCTGGATGCGCTCGACGGGATGGTCGATTTCGAACTGCCGCCCAGCATGGTCGAGGCCGAGGCCAGGCAGATCGCGCATCAGCTGTGGCATGACGAACACCCCGACGAGCACGGCCACGACCACCCCGAGATCGAGCCGACGGAGGAGCACACCCGCCTGGCCAAGCGCCGGGTGCGGTTGGGTCTCCTGCTGGCCGAGATCGGCCAGAAGGCCGAGGTCGAGGTGACCGATGCCGAGATGACGCAGGCGGTGATGAACCAGGCGCGCCAGTATCCGGGGCAGGAGCGCGAGTTCTTCGAGTTCGTGCAGCAGAACCCGCAGATGCGCCAGCAGCTGCGCGCGCCGATCTTCGAGGACAAGGTGATCGACTATATCGTCGAACTGGCCCAGGTGACCGACAAGGAGGTCGGCAAGGACGATCTGCAAAAGGCCGTCGAGGCGCTGGACGACGAGTAGGGCGCAGACAGCGCACCGGACAGAACAGGGGCCGCCCGGGCATTCGGGCGGCCCTTTCTCGTTATCCGGCATTCGCAGTCCTTGCCCCGCGGCCCGGATCGCGCGTGAAAAAGGCCGCGCCGGGGTGGCGCGGCCTTTGATCGGTTTCCGGCAAGGGTGCCGCCAAGGGCGGGCCGGTGATTATTCCTCGTCGTCGGGCAGGGCCTCTTCGACCGTCTCGGCCAGGGCGTCGTCCTCGGCGGCGGCCGAGCCGATATCGTCGAACAACTCGGCGATTTCGTAATCGGCGGCCTGCTCTTCCTCGGCGGCGGCTTCCTGGATGCTCTTGCCGCTGGCCTGAAGCTCGGCCTCCTCGGGCGAGCGGGCGACGTTGATGGTGATCGAGACCTCGACCTCGGGGTGCAGCGTCACGCTGACGGCGTGCAGGCCCAGCTCCTTGATCGGGCCGGGCATGACCACCTGCTTGCGGTCGACGGAAAAGCCGGCCTCGGTGGCGGCATCGGCGGCATCGCGGGTGGTGACCGAGCCGTAGAGCGCACCGGAGTCCGACGCCTGGCGAATCACGATGAATTTCTGCCCATCGAGGGATTCGGCCAGTTTCTCGGCCTCCTGGCGGGTCTCGAGGTTGCGGGCTTCGAGTTGCGCCTTGTCGGCCTCGAAGCGGGCGATGTTGGCCTCCGATGCCGACAGCGCCTTGCCCTGCGGCAGCAGGTAGTTGCGCGCAAAGCCCGGCTTGACGTTCACGACCTCGCCCATCTGGCCGAGCTTGGCGACGCGTTCGAGAAGGATGACTTGCATGGGGGTTCCTCCTTACTTCACGGCGTAGGGCA
>CAZNMK010000100.1:0-8431 GCA_964574045.1 uncultured Roseovarius sp.
GCGCGTGCCCGTCGCTGGCGCGACGGGCGGGTGATTCCGATCAGGCGCGACACGCGATAAGGGGCAGGGCGTGTGCCGCCGTGGCATGGCGCGAATAGTCGGATGCGAGATCAGCCCCGGCCGCGCGGCCAGTCGGCATTGGGAAGCATCCGCTCGCGCGGCAGGCGAACCGGGTATTTCGCGCGGATATGGTCGTCCAGCGCGCGCGGGATGTATTCGGGATAATGCGCCGCCAGCGTCGTGTCGACATAGCCGATGGCACGGTCGAGCGCGGTCCGGCCGCCCTTTTCCCCCCATTCGCTGGGGCTCATCCGGTCGCCGAGCTTCGGATAGACATAGTCGCGCTCCATCAGGCTCATGGTCTGGCCATGGGCGAGGAAGTGACCCGGCCCGCCGACGCAGACCTCGCGGATGACATCGACCGAAACGGTATCGTCGCTGACCTCGATCCCGCGCACGGTGCGCAGGGCCGCACCGACCGAGTCGTTGTCCATCGCCAGGCTTTCCAGCGAAAACCCCATCAGCGAGGCGACCATGCCGCCGGCCTCGTACATCAGGTTGGCGCCTGAATTGGCCGTGACGACGTGGTTGAGCGCCTTTTCATAGCCCGACTGGGCATCGGGCATCTTGCTGTCGGCGATGCCGGCGGGAATGCCCGAGATCAGGCCGTAATACCGGCTCATCTGGCCGCAGGCTGCGGTCAGCAGCGCCTGTTCTCCGCTGCCGCAGCACATCGCCCCGGTGCGCAGGTCCGACACGAACGGCCAGAAGCCGACGATCACCGGGTTTCCGGGCGCCACCGCGTCGACATAGATCGCGCCGGCCAGCAGTTCGGCCAGGATCATCACCACGTTGCCCGCGAGCGCCGCCGGCCCGGTCGCCCCGGCCTGGCCGAGCGAAACCAGCATGATCGGCATTCCGGCCCTTGCGCCCTCTTCGAGGCACAGACAGCTGTCGGCCGCCCATTTCAGCGGCGAGACTGTAAAGCAGCACGACATCGACACGAAGGGACGTTCGCGCCATTGTCTTTCTCCGCCGGCGAGAAGGTGCATCACCTCGATCGAGGCCTTCAGCTGGCTGACCCCGCCCCAGCTGGTGCCGACATGCTTGGAAGTGCCGGCGAGGCTGGCGTAGCAGGTGTTGAAATCCATCTCGAAGAAATCTTCGATCTCGCGCGGAACCACGGTGCGCTGGAAGAAATGGATGTTGTCGAGCGTATCGGTCAGCCGCGCGCAGTCGTAGAGATCGTTCAGAGTGGTGCCGCGATAGGCGCCGCTGCGCGGATCGACCATGCTCACCGTCGCCCCGGCGGTGCCGCAGTAGAGCCGGCTGCCCTGCATGTGCATGTCGTGGCGCGGGTCGCGCCCGGCCAGCAGGAAGTCGCGGTTGATACGCGGGATGTAGTCCTCGACCAGGGCGCGCGGGAAAGTGATGCGGCCGTCGTCGCGCAGGATACAGCCGATCCGCGTCAGGTACTCGACGGTCGACGGCAGGCAGTCGCCGATGCCGACGGTTTCGAGCACGTCGAGCGCGGCGCGATGGATGCGCGCCATGTCCGCCTCGCTCAGCGGGCGGAACTGGCAGGGGTTCTCCATCCCGCCGCGGACCGGCCGTTTGTCGGCCGCCACCGGCACCGATCTGAGCGCCTGCCGCGCGGCGCGCCCGCCGCGCCGGGATGACATTACCTGTGCCTCGGCCATCTTTTCGTTCCTTCTTGCGTTGTGCCCGCGCGGGCGTTCCGGTCAGAACGCCTGCAGGCGTTTCATGCCGACGTTCTTGGACTGGTAGTAGCTGGCCAGGGCCTCGACGCCCTTTTCGCGGCCGATGCCCGATTTCTTGAACCCGCCGAAGGGGGTTTCGACCCCGCCCACGCCCCATTCGTTGACATGGACCTGCCCGGCCTCGAGCCGCTCCGTCGTCCAGATCGCGCGGTCGAGATCGTTGGTGAACACCACCGCCGCCAGCCCGTATTCGGTGCCGTTGGCGATCTCCAGCGCCTCGCGCGGATGCGAGAATTTCAGCACCGACAGGACCGGGCCGAAGATCTCTTCCTTGTTGACACGGTCCCCGGGCGACACGTCGGCAAGGATGGTCGGGGCCATGAAATACCCCTCGCGGTCCAGCTTGCGCCCGCCCGCGATGGCGCGCGCGCCCTGCTGCACGCCGATCTGGGCGTAGTTGTCGACCTTGGCCAGCTGGTCGGCCGAAATCAGCGGCGTGATGTCGGGGTCGTCCATCCCCGCGCCGATGCTGAGCCCGTCGGTCATCGCCGCCAGCCGTTCGAGCGTCTCGTCATAGACGCTGTCATGCACGACGAGGCGGGACATGGTATCGCAGCACTGGCCGGTGTTGAAGAATATGCCCGCCTGCGTCTGGGCGACGACATTGTCGAGATCGGCATCGGCATAGACGATGCCGGGCGTCTTGCCGCCCAGTTCCAGCACCGCCGGGATCAGGTTTTCGGCGGCGGCATGGGCGACCTTGCGGCCGGTGACGACCGAGCCGGTGAACACGATCTGGTCGATATCCGGGTGGCCGGCCAGCGCCGCCCCCGCCTCGTGCCCGTAGCCGCAGATCAGGTTCACGGCGCCGTCGGGCAGGCCCACCTCCTGCGCCAGTTCGGCCAGAACGTAGCCCGCCGTGGGGTCGAGCTCGGGCAGCTTCACGATGCAGGCATTGCCTGCCGCCAGCGCCGCCGACAGCGACCGCGCGATCATGTTCAGGGGAAAGTTCCACGGAATGATGTGGGCGCTGACGCCATAGGGGCAGGGCACGACATAGTCGACATAACCGTCGCCCAGCGGGATGTACCTGCCCTCGATCTGGGCGGCGAGCCCGCCATAATATTCGAAATAGGCGGCCGAGCCCGAGACCTCGCCGCGCGCCTCCGAGATGCGCTTGCCCGCGTCGAGTGAGATCAGCGTCGCGATCTCCTCGGAGCGTTCGCGCAGCTTGCGGCCGATCTCGGCGACCATCTTGCCGCGCGCCATCGGGCGCATGTCGACGAGCGCGCGCGAGACGACACACCGGCGGGCGGCGGCGACGGCGCTGTCGACATCCGCCGCGGTGGCGCGGGCGGCTTCGGCCAGCGGTTTGCCGGTGGCGGGGTTCAGCAGCTCGATGCGTCCGCCTCCGGACCCGTCGACCCATTTGCCGCCGATGTGGTTCTTCCAGTAGTCCTTCATTGCTGCGCTCATGTGGATTCCCTTTCCAATGTCCTTTCTTCGCCCCCGGCGGCGGTTCCATTCGTCGGCGCGGCCCGGTGCCAGCTACCCATCACGCCAACCTCCAGCCCGCCCTGCCAGGGATCGAGCAGCGCAAAGGCCAGCGCCCGGTTCCGCAAATGCCCCCAGCCGGCCGAGGTCGTGCGCCCGACGATGCGCCCGGTTCCGTCGCGGACGGGCTCGGCCCCGTGCGGGAACGTGTCCGCGCCGGCGATCTCGAGATGTACAAGGCGCTGCGGCGCGCCGGGCCGCCCGGCCACGACATCCGGCGTCATCTCGGTGTTCAACTCGCCCGGCCAGGCCGGGGTCGCGCTTTCGAGGCGCAGGGATTCCAGCGCCCGCGCGCCGATCGGGATCGTGCCTTTCTCCAGCGCCAGGAAAACGTGGCGCACCATGTCGGCGCGGACATGCAACAGATAGCCGGGCAGGCCGAACGGGTCGGCGCGATGGACGCGGGCCGGGGCGTAGCCGATGGTGATTTCGCGCACCGTGCCGGGCGGCAACGCCGCATCGTCGAGCGCCGCGCCCGCCGCCCCTTGCAGGTGCTGCCGCGCCGCCGGGCCGATCAGCAATAGCGTGCCCTCGCCGGCGCTCAGGTTATCGACCCGCGTGCTGCCGCCCGCGGGCGCGGCCCTGAGCAGGGCGTCGTGAAGCCGGCGCCCCTCTGCCGCCGAAGAGGTCAGTACATAGCGGCCGCCATCCTCGTGCGCGACCGTCACCGACGCGTCGATGCCGCCGTTTCCGGCCAACAGGGTGGCGGTAGCGGCGAACCCCGGCGCGGGCAGATCGGCCGCGAGAACGGCGCGCAGCAGATCCGCGGCGCCGGCGCCGGAAACGCCGAGCGTGGCGCCGTGGCCGACATCGGCCAGCGCGACGCCGGACGCCGCCGCGCGGCATTCCCTGCCGACATGGTCGTGCCAGTTGGGACGATGGAACGACGGCTCGTCCTTGACGCCGGCGGGCGCGAACCAGTTCGGCCGTTCCCATCCGGCGACGGCGCCGAAACGCGCCCCGCGCGCGGCCAGCAGGTCGTGGATCGGCGTCGTGCGCAGCTCGCGCGCCGCCGGCATCTCCTCTCCGGGGCGGGGCAGCAGGTAGGTGTGCTCGTAGGCCTCCTCGACCTTGCGCGCCGACCATTCGCGCGTCGCCCAGTCGCCGAACCGGCGGGAATCGCAGCACGCCATGTCGATGGTCGGCGCGCCCTCGAGTATCCATTCGGCCATCTGCCAGCCGATCCCGCCCGCCAGCGTGATGCCAAAGGGCGTGCCCTCGGCCAGCCACAGGTTCGGCCGGCCAAAGGCCGGGCCGACAGTGGGCAGATCGTCGGGGGTATAGGGCATGGCATAGTTGACCACCCGGCGCACCCCGGTATCGGCCAGCTTCGGTATCCGGTCCATCGCCGGTCCCAGGCAGGGCAGCAGCTTTTCCATCTCGTCGGGGAATGGTTCGGCCATGCCCTCGGGCGGGGCATCCACGAATCGCGCCTCGCCGCGCCCCTCGTAGCCGCCGACCAGCAGCGCGTCGCCCTCCTGCCGGCAATAGAACGAGGCCTCGGGGTCGCGCATCACCGGCATTTCCGGCAGTCCGTCGCGGCGGCGTTCGGCAAGCTCGGGCAGCGGTTCGGTGATGAAATACTGGTGCCGCACCGGCACGCTTTGCGCCGTCAGCCCGACCATCGCCGCGACGCGCCGGGCGTGGTTGCCCGAAGCGGCCACGACATGGCGGGCGGCGATCGTGCCCTGCGGTGTTTCGGCCCGCCACAGGCCGTCCGTCCCCCGCGCAAGCGCCGTTACGGCGCGGTTGCGGTGAAATGTCGCGCCGCCCCGCCGCGCCCCGGCGGCCAGGCTCTGGGCCAGGTCGGCGGGCGCGATGTGGCCGTCCCCGGGGTTCAGCAGACCGGCCAGGATGCCGGCGGTATCCATCAGCGGCCAGAGCCGGCCGATCTCTTCGGGTGTCAGCAGCCGGGCCTCGACCCCGGTCGCCTGGGCCACGTCCATGTAGCGGCGGAATTCGTCGAGCCGCCTCTCGTGCGTGGCCAGCCGCAGGTTGCCGCAGCGGTGATAGCCCGGTGCCATGCCGGTTTCCGCCTCGAGTCGGCTGTAGAGGTCCGTGCTGTAGCGGTTGAGCCGGCTGATCGCCGGATCGAGTGTGTAGAGGATGACATGCCCGGCCGCGAGGGCGGCCGCGCCCGAGGCGAGTTCGTACGCCTCGCACAGGACCACGTCGCGGCAGCCCTTCGCCGCCAGGTGATAGGCGAGCGAGCATCCGACGACCCCGCCGCCGATGATGAGAACCTCCGCCCTGTCGTGCACGACCCGTCTCCTCGTCCGGTTGCGCAGACAGGATAGGTATCTTTCCGCCGGCCCGGTTAACGGATTATCCTCATGCCGGACATGAATCGCCTTCATGAGAGGTTCCCGATGAACCGGCGACTGCCCCCGCTCTATCCGTTGCGCGCCTTCGAGGCGGCGGCGCGCCACGGCAGCATTTCGGCGGCGGCCCGCGAGTTGTCGCTGACCCAGAGCGCGATCAGCCACGAGGTCAAGACGCTGGAAACCTGGTTCGGCACCGCGCTGTTCAGGCGCACGCGGTCCGGCCTTGTGCTCACACGGCGCGGACAGCAGGTCTTTGCGGTCGCCCAGGGGGCGTTCGCCGATCTGGCGGGGCTCGGCGCGGATGCGCGCGACAGCGATCTGTCCGGCAGGGTGACGATCGCGGCACCGCCGCTTTTCTGCGCGCACTGGCTCTTGCCGCGGCTCGACCGTTTTGCCCGGGCCAATCCCGGGGTCGCCTTTCGCATGCTCAACGTCACCGAGGACCGGCCGGAGCTGCTGCGCGAGGTCGACATGGCGATCGTGTGGGGCACCGAGGTTCCGGCCGGACACGACGGCGTGACCCTGATGTCGCCCAACCAGATCCCGGTTGCGAGCCCGGCGCTGACCGCGGCGGCGGGCGCGGCCGACCCCAAGGTGCTGCTGCGCGAGCACCGCATCCTGCACGAGGGCGGCACCGCGATGTGGCGCGACTGGTGCGTGCGGGCGGGAATAGATGCGACCGACGGCGCGGATGACTGGGTGTTCGACGATCCCGCCCTGATGATCCAGGCCTGCCTGCGTGGCCACGGTATCGCGCTGGGCACGCTGCCGTTGATCGACGATCTCCTGTCCGAGGGACGGCTGGCGCCGCTCTTTCGCCAGCCGCTGCCCGCGCCGTTCCGGTATTTCCTGACCAGGCCGTCCCCGCCGCCGGTCGGGCGCGCCGCCGCCGTCGTCTATGGTTGGTTCAAGGGATTTGCGGATGGCGGATGACCCGGGCGCCGGCGCGCCGCGGCGGCACCGTGCGCCGGCCCGTCAGACGGTGTGGTCGTCGATGAACGGGCTCGGCATCGCGACCCGCTCCAGGCCTTCGCGGTCCTCGATGGTGATATGGCTGCCGTTTACCGCGACGCCGTGGTGCTGCAGGCGCTTGAACGCCCGGCTGAGGTTCTCCGGCGTCATGCCCAACAGCGACGCCAGCCGGCGCTTTTCGAAACGCAGGTCGAATTCCTCGATTCCGCCGGAGCGTCTTTGCTGGCGCAGCAGATAGTTGGCGAGCCGTTCGCTCGACGTGCGCAGCTTGAGATCCTTGTGCGCCTTGATCACCGAGCGGAAATGCAGCGCCAGTTCGGTCACTATGGCGCGGGCAAAATCGTGGTCCTCGTCAAAGACCGCGCGCACGTCCTGGCTGGGGATGAGGGCGATCCGGCTTTTTTCCAGCGTGCGCGCCGACATCAGATAGGGCGCGTCGCGGATCGTCGCCGCCAGGATGAAGGTGGCGATGGGGTGGATCGTCGACATGCTGGTTTCGCGGCCGTTCCATACCGAGAACAGATCGACCGACCCCGACAGCACCACATGCAGGAAATCGCTGGGGTCGCCTTCGGCGATCAGTTCGATGTGGGGCGGGAAATTCTGGACATAGGCGCCGCGCATGAGCGTGGTGAAATGCTCATCCGTCATGTTCCTGAACAGATGCAGCTCCCGGATGTCCGGATAGTCCGACTCAGGCATTCCCAAGCGCATCTCTGAACTCCTGCCGACAAGCATCGGTCCGCCGATTGACAAATGTCAAGAACCAGATTGACGCAGATCCACCGCCGCCTTGATAGATCACTGAGCCGGTCATGACAAGTTTTGGTAACGCATTTATTTCGCTATGTTTTTCGTGGCGCATGATCCAAATCAAAGTGCCCGCGCCGCGCCTGGCGCAGGTTTGGCGGCAATCCCCCAGGGGGGTTGCGAAACCATGCTTGCCGGAGGCCCTGTCATGCAGACCGTAGCCACAGCCTCGCGCGCGGATCAGAACCGCGCGCTTGGCCTCAGCACGATCGCCTTTACCGCCTGCTTCGCGGTCTGGACGATCTTTTCCATCATCGGTGTCGCCATAAAGGCCGAACTCGGGCTGACCGAATCCCAGTTCGGTCTGCTGGTGGCAACGCCGATCCTGACGGGTTCGGTCACGCGGCTCTTTCTCGGTGTCTGGACCGAGAAATACGGCGGCCGGCTGGTCTTTTCGGCGCAGATGCTGCTGACGGCGCTGGCCACCTGGGCGCTGACCCTGGCCGACAGCTATATCATGTATCTGGTCGCCGCGCTGGGCATCGGCCTTGCGGGCGGTTCGTTCATCATCGGCGTGGCCTATGTCAGCCGCTGGTACGATTCCAGCCGGCAGGGCACGGCGCTGGGCATCTTCGGGGCCGGCAATGTCGGCGCCGCGGTGACCAAGTTCGTCGCCCCCTTCGTGATGGTCGCCTATGGCTGGCACGGGGTCGCCTATGTCTGGGCGGCGGGGCTGGCCGTCATCGGCGTGCTGTTCTTCATCTTCGCCAAGGACGACCCCTCGCTGGTCGAGCGCCGGCAGAAGGGTACGCAGGCGCCGACGCTGGCCCAGCAGTTCGCGCCGCTCAGGAACCTGCAGGTCTGGCGCTTCTCGCTCTACTACTTCTTCGTCTTCGGCGCCTTCGTCGCGCTGGCGCTGTGGATGCCGCACTATCTGATCGATGTCTACAACGTGGACGTCAAGACCGCCGGCATGGCCGCGGCCTCGTTCAGCCTCTCGGCGTCGCTCTTCCGCGCCTATGGCGGGCATCTGAGCGACCGTTTCGGCGCCCGCTCGGTGATGTACTGGACCTTCGGCTTTTCGCTGATTTTCCTCTTCATGCTGTCCTA
>CAZNMK010000101.1:0-8399 GCA_964574045.1 uncultured Roseovarius sp.
GGCGTGCGCGAGAGCTTTCGCGTGATCGAGGCGCGCGACGCGGGGCTCGAACAGTTCGCCATCCATGTCAGCGGCGACGGTTCGGGCTGAGCGGTTGCGCGCACCGCCGGCACCTCCCAGAGCATGTTGCGTTCAATCGGAACCGCCCGTCCCGGGCTTGACCCGGGGCCTCATCCCACCGGCGCGGGGGCCCCGGCTCGGGGGCCGGGGCGCGCGGGGCGCGATCCCCGCTCAGCCCCGTTTCGACCCCTCCAGCGCCTCGTGCAGATAGTCGCGCAGCACCGCCGCCTGGTTGTGTTCGCGGTCCCTGGCACCGAAAAGCAGCACCACCGGCCCCTTGCGGCACCACTCGAGGCATCGCTCGACCGCCGCTTCGTTGGCGTCGAGTTCCTTGCGGTAGCGGCTGCGAAATTCCTGCCATTTGCGCGGATCGTGGCCGAACCACTTGCGCAACCCGCTCGTGGGCGCGACGTCGCGCACCCAGTCGTCGAGGTCGATCTCGTCCCTGGACACGCCGCGCGGCCAGACCCTGTCGACCAGAAGGCGCGCGCCCTCGATGTCGCCAAGATCGTCGTAGGCGCGCGCGATGCGGATGTCGGACGCCCGGCTCATGGCCGTTCGCCGGCCGGTATCGGGGGGAATCCGTGCGGAACATGCATGGCGGCCTCCTTTGCGGAGACGGCCGATGCTGCCGGGACGAGCCCGGCCACTGTCCGGCGGTGTCTCCGATCCTTTCCCCACAAGGTAGGAGTCCCAATTGGTGAAGTAAATACTCATTAATTCCCGAACACGGGTTGCACATGCCGGTGCGCTGCGCCACCCTGCGCGGGAACGGGTTCGTGACCCGGCCGAGACAACCCAGCGAAACCATAGCACGGAAAGGACCGACCGATGACCGCATGGCTGCCGACCCTGAAGACCGCGACCCCCGAAGAAGGCTATGAGCTGGCCGTCAAGCTGGCGCGCGTCGCCGTCAAGATGACCCAGCCCGACGCCGCGGTGCGCGACCGCTTGCGCGCCGACTATGCCGAGGACGCCGACGCGCTGATCGCGGTCAGCCAGGTCGTGGCCACGCATTTCGCCACCGTCGCCGCCGCCAACGGCTACTGGCGGGACTGAAGCCGCGCCGGCGACGCTCGCGGACCCCGCTGCGCCGAAGCCGTCATCGCTCTTGCGAATGGCGCTGGGCCGCCGCCCCGCCGCAGCCATAGAGGTCGGCACCGCGATGAGCGCGGTCGATGTGCTCGAACTCGAGGCTGGAATGGCCGATGCCGAACCGCTCGCGCAGGCGGTCCTTGATCTCGGCCTTGATCGCCTCGATCCGGTCCCAGCCGTCGCCGCTCAGCACGACGTGACAGTCGAGCGCGGCCTCGTGTTCGTGCATCTGCCACAGATGGACGTGGTGGACGTCGCAGACCCCCTCGACCCCGCGCATCGCCTCGACCACGGCCTCGTTGTCGATGTCGGGCGGGCTGCCCAGCATCAGGGTGCGGATCGGGCCGCCGATTTCGGAAAGCGCGAGATAGAGGATATAGACAGCGATCCCGATGGTGATCGCCGGATCGACCCAGGCGGCGTCGTAGAGGATGATCAGCGCACCGCCGACGATCACCGCGACCGAGGCCAGCGCGTCCGAGAGGTTGTGCAGGAAAAGCGCTCGGATGTTCACGCTGCCCTTCTGCATCGACCATGTCAGCGCCGCCGTCAGCGCATCGACCGCCAGCGCCACGCCGGCGACGATCACCACCGTCCAGCCCTTGACATCGGGCGGGTCGAAAAGGCGGATGCCGCCCTCGTAGACCAGGTAGAGCCCGATCAGAACGAGCGTGGTGTAGTTGATCAGCGCGGCGACGATCTCGATCCGGCCGTAACCGAAGGTCATGCGTTCGTCCGCCGGCCTTCGCGCGATCTTGCGCGCGCCAAAGGCGATCGCAAGCGACGCCATGTCCGAAAGGTTGTGCAGCGCGTCCGCGATCAGTGCCAGGCTGCCGGCGAAGATCCCGCCCGCGACCTGCGCCACCGTCAGCAGGCCGTTGGCCCAGATCGCGATGGCAACCCGCCTGTCCCCCGACGCGGGGTCCAGATCGGCGTGCCCGTGGTCGTGCGGCATCGGACGGCCCCGGCCGAGCCGCTCAGGCGGCGCTCTGGCGTGCCGCTATCGCCCCGCGCAGCCAGGCCGTCAGATCGGCGACACGCGGCGCTGCCTCGGTCGCCATGCCGCCCGAAAAGGCCATGAAGGCATCGCGGTTCAGGGCGTTGAGCCCGACCAGAACCGGGATTTCCTGCGCCACCGCCTCGGCGATGATCGGGCGCAGGCCGCGGCCGTCGGCCTCGTGCTTGCCGAACTTGTTGACGATCAGGCAGTCGGCGCCCCGGCCCAGCGCCGCCCCGACCAGCCCGACAG
This sequence comes from uncultured Roseovarius sp., assembly GCA_964574045.1. Classification (GTDB taxonomy): domain Bacteria; phylum Pseudomonadota; class Alphaproteobacteria; order Rhodobacterales; family Rhodobacteraceae; genus Roseovarius. Next base: position 2,405 of record CAZNMK010000101.1, read on the forward strand.
CCGTTTCCAGCGCCTCGGGGTCGAGCCGGCAGCCGCGCGCCCCGCGCCCCAGCGACTGCGAGATGCGGATCACCGGCCCGTCCGGCAGAACCTGCACATCCATGTCGCAGGGGCCGGGATCGGCGCATTCGGTGTTGATCTGAACGATGCCTGCCGGGCTGAACCCGTCGGCGATCAGGCTTTGCGCGACCTGAAACAGCAGCAGGTCGATATCGCCGCGTCCGGGCGCCATGGTGTAGGCGATGTTCATGCGGGGGGCCTCCTCAACACGGTATGAACGGCTGGAATTCGACCAGGGCGCCGGCGGGCAGGGCATCGGCCTCTGCCGGCAAAAGGATCAGGCCGTCGGCCCGGGACAGCGGCGCCACGCGGCCGGAATGGATTGTCTCGTCGAACGTCACGATCTCGCGCCCCTTCTCGTCGAACCCCGCCAGCGTGGCGGGGCGCAGCTCGCACCGGCCCGGCTTGCGGCGGATGGCCTCGGCGGTCACCACGTGCCGCCGCGGCGGTGCGGCCTGACGCTCGCCCGCAAGGCGGCGCAAGAGCGCCATGCCGAACAGCTGCCATGTCACATAGGCCGAAAGCGGGTTGCCCGGAAGACCCAGCCAGTACGCCGGCCCCAGCCGTCCGAAGGAAACCGGCTTGCCCGGCTTGATCGCGACGCCGCTGAACAGCAACTCGGCCCCGAGATCGGCCAGCGCCGGTTTGACGTGATCCTCTTCGCCCACCGAGATGCCGCCGGTGGTGATCACCAGATCGGCGCGCGCGGCTATGTCTTCGAGCTGCCGCGCCAGCGCCTCGCGCCGGTCGGCGCCCGATGCGACGCTCACCAGTTCGGCTCCCGCCCCGGCCAGCGCGGCCCGAAAGAGCGGCGTGTTGATGTCCCATATCTGCGCCGCACCGCGCCCGGTGCCGGCCTGGCGGACCTCGTCGCCGGTCACCAGAAGCCCGACGCGCAGTAGCCTGTGAACGTCGACCTGCCCCGCCCCGGCGGCGGCGCAGGCGGCGATCTCGCGTGGGCCCAGGCGGCGGCCGGCCCCGAGCACCGTTTCGCCCGCCGCCATGTCGCTGCCGGCGCGGCGGACGTTCTCGCCGGGCGCGGGCCTGCGGTCCAGGGTCACGGTATCGCCGTCGCCGCGCACTTCCTCCTGCATCGCCACCGCGTCGGCCCCCTCGGGCACCGGCGCGCCGGTGAATATCCGCGCCGCCGACAGCCCGCGCAGCGGGGCGGTGGCGGCCTGCCCGGCCGGTATGCGCCCCGTCACCGTCAGCGTCCACGGCCCGTCGCCCGTCAGGCCGCCGGTGGCGACCGCATAGCCATCCATGGCCGCGTTGTCGAACGGCGGGGCCGTGGTCCGCGACCGGACCGGACGGGCAAGCACCCGGCCCGTAGCGCTGACCAGGTCGACGCTTTCGACCCCGCCCACCGCCGACGCGTTCGCCGCGATGCGGCCCAGGGCCTCGTCGATGCCGATCAGCGCACCCTTGCCGCCGGCGGTGTCGCAGCCGCAGCCCCCGGTCGCAATGCGTTCTGCAGGTATCATCGTGCTGCCTCCGTCCGGACACGCCCGGCGCCGGGGCCTGGGGCCTCGCATGTCTTGGGCCTGCCGGCATTTCGGGCGCACGGATCACGGGGCATAGGTCGGCTCCATCAACCGGTCGAGACCGCGGCGGCGCATCATCCCCGACTGCAATGCGGCAAGATCGTCCCGCGTCAGCCGCAGCCGGGCAAAGGGCAGGATGATGGCGTTTTCCAGGATCAAGTGGCGCCGCGTGTCGGCGCCGAACACCGCGAGTGCGGATCTCTCGTCCTCTGCCATCGCGCGGGCCTCGGACTCGATCGCGGCCAGAACGTCCACCACAGCGGCGGTGGCTCCCTTCACCTGCAGGTGATCGGATGTCAGCCGGTCGATGGCGCGGTCGATGTCGTCATCGGGATCGCAGCGCAGACGCAACAGCGGAAAGAGATCCTCTTCCTCGTCCGCCATGTGCAGCGGCAACTCGTTGCGAAGATAGCTCAGCGCGCCCGCCGCCTCGTCGGCATCCGGCATCTCGGCACCGGCGAGACGGTCGAGAGTGGCGCAGATCTCGCGCTCGCGCAGGTGATCCTCGTAGACGAAGTCCAGCGGGTTGCCCAGCAGCGCCGGATCGGTCGGCGACAGGCAGTCGCCCCTGTTGCGGTCGCGTGTCCGATGGCTCATGGCGCTGCCTTTCCCCCGTCACACCGGCGTCCGCAGGTCGGCGCCGCTGATTTCGGCGGATGCGACCAGGCGATCTATGAACGACCGGGCTTCGCGCGCCCAGGCCGCCTTTTCCATCGCCTCGGCGATCTTGGGGCGCACCGTCTCGTACGGCAGGACCTCGCCCTCGGCAACCGCATCCATGCGGATGACGTGCCAGCCGTGGCGGCTGAGTACCGGCTCGGACGTGATCTCGCCATCGCCGAGGCGGCGCAGCGCGGCCTCGAATTCGGGCACGGTGTCGCCCGGACCGAGCTGACCCAGCGCGCCGTCCGATCCCTTGGAGCCGCAATCGCTGTTCTCGCGCGCGAGCCGGCCGAAGGCGCGCGGATCGGCCTGCGCCCGTTCCGTCAGCGCGGCGGCGCGGGCTAGGGCCGCGTGTTTTAGCGCCTCGTCGCGCGGATCGCAGGCGCACAGGATGTGCGACACCTCCCACAGGGGCGGCGAGCGAAAGCGCGACGGATCGCGTTCCCACTCAGTGCGCAGCGCATCCTCCGAGGGCCGAGCGACATCGACGGCCTCGTCGAGAAGGCCCCGGATCAGGGCCTCCTCTTCGGTCTCGTAGCGTCCCGGCCCGACCTCGGCGGGGTCGGGCGTGAGCCCGCGCCGGCGCGCCTCCTGCAAGAGCAGCGTGCGCACCGCCACCGCATTGGCGGCCTTGCGCCAGGCGATGCCGGGCTTGCCCCTGGGCGCCTCGTGGTTCTGCGCCTCCGCCGCGATCGCGGCCTGCGGCACGGTCTCGCCGTTGACGACCAGGTCGGGAAAGAGCGCCGTATTCATGCCGCTCACTCCGCCGGGCGCGCCGACTTGCGGGCCAGCGGCGCCTGGCCGGCCTGCACGCCGCGCACCGGGCCGTCACGCTTGGGCAGCGCGTCCTGGCGGCGCGAACGCACGATCTGATAGCCGGGCCGCAGGAACAGGAACCGCAGCGGCACGAAGAAGCCCGAGGCGATATGCACCAGCCGCGTGAACGGAAAGATCATGATGATCAGGAGACCCAGCGTCAGGTGCAGCTTGAACACCGGCGCGGCGTCGGCGACATAGCTGGCGGCGGCACCGTCGAAGGTAAAGATGCCCTGCGCCCAGGCCATGAACTTGACCATCTCGTGCCCGTCTAGATGCTGCAGCGAGACGAAGATCGTGCCCAGCCCCAGCACCAGCTGAACGAGCAGCAGCGCCAGGATCGCGATGTCCCACACGCTCGAGGTCCGGCGGATGCGCGGGTCGGTCCAGCGGCGGTGAAAGAGCATCCCCCCGCCGATCAGCGCCATCACCCCGGCGACGCCGCCGGCGACGATGGCCAGCAGCTGCTTGGCGCCGTGGCTGATGCCCAGCGCATCGAAGACCCAGATCGGGGTCAGAAGGCCGATGAGGTGACCGAAGAAGATCACCAGCACGCCGACGTGAAAGAGGATCGAGCCCCAGACCAGCTGCCGGCGCCGCAACAGCTGCGACGACGAGGTTTTCCAGGTAAAGGGATCGCGGTCGTAGCGCGCGATGGTCCCCATGATCCCCACGCCGAGCGCGATGTAGGGGAAGATGCCGAAAAGAAAGGTGTTCATCTGATCCTCCGTCACTCTGCCGCCACGCCGCCGGGACGGCGGGCGGGTTCATCCATGCGCCCGAGCATGTCGCGCACCTGCGGGCAGCCGGCATTGGGGTCGGGGCCGAAGCGGACCTCGGTTTCCTCCCAGATTTCGTCGAGCGCCTGCAGGTCGTCGGGGTCGACCTCTGGCTGCTCGAGCAGTTCGGCCACCGCCTCGCGGTCGGCCTGAACGCCGGCCAGTTGCAGCAGCGCGGCAAAGACGGCCGCATAGGGGCTTTCGCGCCGGTCGAGCCGGGCATTCAGCGCCTCGACGATATGCGCCGCATCCGCCAGCATCTCCCGCGCTTCGGCAAAGGGCCGCGTCGACAGGAATTCCAGCAGCACCGGCAGGTGATCGGGCAGCTCCGACGTGGCCGGCTCGAAGCCAGCCTCGCGGTAGGTCTCCATCAACGACACCATCGCGCCGCCACGGTCGCGGCTTTCGCCGTGAACATGCTCGAAGAGGTTGAGCGACAGCGTCCGCGAGCGGTCGAAGAGCGCGACATAGCGCTCTTCGAGCGCGTAGATGTCCTGCGCGCCGAGCGCCTCGACCAGCGGCCGCAGCGCGCGGCGGGCGGCGGTTGTGAGCCGGCTGTCGGCGGCAAGGACGCCGCCGATCTCGGGCATCGCCTCCTGCAGCTCCCGCGTCGGGTAGCTCAGCACCAGCGACAGGGCCTTGAGCGTGCGGTCCATCACATCACCTCCGTCGGCATCTTCAGCGGCTTCTTGCCGCCGCCGAAAAGCGACCCCTTCGAAACCCCGTCCGAACAGCCGTTGCCATCGGTAAAGCCGCAGCCGCCGCGCAGGTCGTAGGCTTCCTCGACCTGTTCGCGGTGGGTGGTGGGGATGACGAAACGATCCTCGTAATCGGCCAGCGCCATGATCTTGTACATGTCCTCGATCACGCGCCCCGACAGGCCGACGCGGGCGGCTATCGCCTCGTCGCGCACCCCGTCGATGGTCTTGGCGCGCATGTAGGCGCGCATCGCCAGCATCCGCTCCAGCGCCTGCGCCACCGGCGCCTCGTCGCCGGCGGTCAGCATGTTGGCCAGATAGCGCAGCGGGATGCGCAGGTTGCGCACGTCCGGCATCTCGCCGTCGGTGCCGATGGCGCCGGCCTCGGCCGCGTTCTGGATCGGGCTGAGCGGCGGGATGTACCACACCATCGGCAGCGTGCGGTATTCGGGATGCAGCGGAAACGCCACTTTCCATTCCATCGCCATCTTCCAGATCGGGCTTTGCCGGGCAGCCTCGATCCAGTCCTCGGGGATGCCGTCGGCGCGCGCCGTCTCGATCACCCCCGGATCGTTGGGATCGAGAAAGACACCGAGCTGCGCGTCGTAGAGGTCCATCTCGGCGGACGCGTTCGCGGCCTCCTCGATCTTGTCGGCATCATAGAGGATCACGCCGATATAGCGGATGCGCCCGACGCAGGTTTCCGAGCACACGGTCGGGTTGCCCGACTCGATGCGCGGATAGCACAGCGTGCATTTCTCGGACTTGCCGGTCGACCAGTTGTAGTAGACCTTCTTGTAGGGGCAGCCCGACACGCACATCCGCCAGCCGCGGCATTTCTCCTGATCGATCAGGACGATACCGTCCTCCTCGCGCTTGTAGATCGCGCCCGAGGGGCACGACGCCGCGCAGGCCGGGTTGAGGCAGTGCTCGCACAGCCGCGGGAGATACATCATGAAGGTGTTCTCGTATTCCCCGTAGATCTGCTTTTGCACCCCTTCGAAGTTGTAGTCCTGCCCGCGCTTGGCGAACTCGCCGCCGAGGATTTCCTCCCAGTTGGGGCCCTTGACGATCTTCTCCATCCGCTCGCCGGTGATCCTGGAACGCGGCCGCGCGGTCGGGAACGCCTCCATCTCGGGGGCGGATTTGAGGTGGTCGTAGTCGAAATCGAACGGCTCGTAATAGTCGTCGATCTGCGGCAGGTCGGGGTTGGCGAAGATGTTCGCCAGTATCCGCCACTTGCCGCCCTGCTTGGGCCGCAGCTTGCCCGACGTGGTCCGCTCCCAGCCGCCGTTCCAGCGCTTCTGGTTCTCCCAGTCGGTGGGATAGCCGAGGCCGGGTTTGGTCTCGACGTTGTTGAACCAGGCGTATTCGACACCGTCGCGGCTGGTCCAGACGTTCTTGCAGGTCACCGAACAGGTGTGACACCCGATGC
>CAZNMK010000102.1:0-8394 GCA_964574045.1 uncultured Roseovarius sp.
TGCCGGTGCCGAGCCCGACGCGCATCCCGTCCTCGACGAAATCGACCGACCGCTTGGCGGCGACGAACTTGGCCTTGTCGATGGGCGACAATTCTCCGGACATGGCGGACCCCCCGATGCGTCTTGGGCGCTTATAGGAGAGATACGCGCCCGGTGCGAGGGGCAAAAGCCCCGGCGCGGCCTATTCGCGGGCCGGTATGGCCTTGAGATAGGCGGCGATGGCGCGGCGGTCGGCGGCCGGAAGATGGGCGAGGTCGCGGCGCACCGCCTCCATTCCCTGGCCCCAGTCGCGCGCCTGCGCGTGCGTCTCGGCCGGCATGAGCGCGGCGGCGATCTCGTCGATACTGGCCTCGGCGATCAGGGGCGAGGCCGGCGTGATATTGGGCGCCGCCGCGCCATCCGGCCCCTCCAGCGCCTCGGCCCCGGCCAACCAGCGGCGCGGATCGGGTCCGCCCAGCGCCGTGCGCGGGGTGTGGCAGGCGCCGCAATGGCCCGGCCCCTCGACCAGGTATCGCCCGCGCGCCAGCTCAGTACCGCCCGGGATCGCGGCCACCGGGCCGGGGCGCAGGTAGCGCCGTTTCCACGCCCCCAGCAGCGCGCGATTGCCGTAGGGAAAACGCAGCCTGTGGGGCGGGTTCTCGCGGGTCTCGGGCGGCAGGGTCCGCAGAAAGGCCCAAAGATCGGCCACGTCCCGCGCGCGCATCCGGGCATAGGACGGATAGGGAAAGGCCGGGTAGTAATGCGCGCCCCCGGGCGACACGCCGCGCGTCATCGCGGCGGCGAACTGCGCCCCGCTCCAGGCGCCGATGCCGTGGGTCGGGTCGGGCGAGATGTTGGGCACGACGAAGGTGCCGTAGCGGCTGACGAGTTCGCGCCCGCCGCCCAGACGCGGCGCCTTTGCCGGGTCGCTGCCGGGGCTGGCGTGGCAGGTGCCGCAGCCGCCGGCCCCGAACAGCGTATCGCCGCGGGTGGGGTTGCCGGGCGGAATGTCGCCGGGCGCCGGCGCGGGGACGGGCGCGCAGGCCGCGAGCAGGGCCAGCGCCAGCACCCCCATTCGGGTCTTGCGCGTCGTCTCTCTGCGGCCGGAAAATGCCCGTCCGCCACCAATCGCCGCCGAGCCCGGCGGCACCGCCGGGCAGCCCCATGCCAGAGGCATGCCTTCGGCATGACCCGCCCCCCCGGGCGGGGGCTTCACCCCCACCCGCGGTCGCGGGCTGCCCTTTGCGCGGATGCCGTAGCGACCGAGATGCGGCCCTAAGGCCAGCCACAATCCCCTGTTCCTTGACCGCGCCGGTTCCATCGAGGATCATCCCGCTCCGATCGACGGCATCGCTCGGCCGCCGCCGCCGCTCAGCGCTTCTTGAACTTGTAGGACACCCCCAGCGCCACCTGGTTGCTGATCACCTCGGTATTGAGCCAGCCGCCGCCATTGAGGTCGGCGTCGATATCGGCCCAGCCCGATTTCAGCTCGGCGAAGACGGCCCAGCGTTCGGTGATCTCGGCCTCGACGCCCACCAGCACCTGCGCCGCCGGGCCGCCGAACTGGTATTCCGAGGTCCGCGTCGTCAGCGGAACGTTGGCGACCTCGACATGGGGGGTGGTAAAGCCCAGCCCGGCCCCGACATAGGGCGTGAACCGCGTGTCGTTGAGGAACCTGTAGTGGACGTTGAAGGTCACCATGTTGATGCCGTCGGTGAATTCCAGCATCGAGAACTGGGGCGGCATCGGCTTGGCCGCGACCTTGGTATGGGCGTTGTCGAAGGCCAGGCCCCAGTTGGGGTGGTTGTCGAGCCACCACGTCACCCGCCAGCCGAAATAGGGCGGCATCTTGTCCGATTCGCCGTCCCAGTTGGCCCGCGCCGATTGCGGCCCGGCCCCGTCGAGGAAATCGAAATTCACCGTCGAGCTGGGCGATTCGTTGATGCCGGTGTAGAAGGACAGCACGATCTCGGCCGAGGCCGGCGTCGTGAAACTCAGCGCCGCCACACCCGCAACCGCCAGAACACGCTGCCCCTTTTCCCGAATTCGCATCATGTTCCGCCCTCGTGTCCGTGTGTGCGATCGCGCCGGCATGGCCCTGCCTGGGGGCACTTTTCCGGGCTCGCGGAAGCGCGGACAAGCCCTTTCGGACCCCAGCGACGATATGTCCGACCGTCCCGGCCGGGGCGATGCGCCCTTGAACGGTCGCCTTCGGGCAAGTACCTCGGATGAAGCCCGGCGATAACGCCGGCAGCAGGGAGCGCGCGAATGTTTCTGTCCGTCTTCGAGATGTTCAAGGTCGGCATCGGCCCGTCCTCGTCGCATACCATGGGGCCGATGGTGGCGGCGGGGCGGTTCCTGGACCTGGTGCGCGCCGCCCCTTTCACCCCGCACGGGCTGAGGGGGTCGCTTCACGGCAGCCTGGCATTCACCGGGGTCGGCCATGCCTCGGACCGGGCGACCGTCCTCGGGCTGGCGGGTTTTCGCCCCGACGATTACGACCCCGACGCCGCCGAGGCGGCGCTCGAGGAAATCCGCCGGACCCACCGCGTTTCGCCGCCGGGCCTGCCGGAGCTGGTCTTTCACCCCAAGGACGACCTGGTCTTCGACTTCGGACCCGCCCTGCCGGGCCACGCCAACGGCATGATCCTGATGGCCACCGACGCCCAGGGCGACGTGATCCTGCAGGAAACCTATTATTCCATCGGCGGCGGTTTCGTGATGACCGCGGCCGAACTGGCCGCCGGCCGCGACACCGACGACGGCGATCCGGTGCCCTACCCCTTCAAGTCCGCCGCCGAGATGCTGGAGATGGCCGAAACCTCGGGCAAGACCATTGCCGAGATGAAAAGGGCCAACGAGATCTCGCGCGGGGGGCCCGCCAACCTGGCCTCGGGCGTGGCCCGCATCTGGGAGGTGATGAACGCCTGCATCGAACGCGGCCTCGCCACCGACGGCACCCTGCCCGGCGGGCTCAAGGTCCGCCGCCGGGCCAAGGACATCCACGATGCGCTGCTGGCCGAACGCGGCACCAACATCGACGCGCCGCACAAGATCAACGACTGGATCGGCGCCTACGCGATGGCGGTGAACGAGGAAAACGCCGCTGGCGGGCAGGTGGTGACGGCCCCCACCAACGGCGCCGCGGGCGTCGTGCCGGCGGTGATCCGCTACTGGCTCGACCATGTCCCGGGCGCGTCCGAGGCCAGGGTCGAGACCTTCCTGCTGACCGCCGCGGCGATCGGCGGGCTGGTGAAATACAACGCCTCGATCTCGGGCGCCGAGGCCGGCTGCCAGGCCGAGGTGGGCAGCGCCGCCGCGATGGCCGCGGCCGGGCTGGCGGCGGTTCTGGGCGGCACCCCCGCGCAGATCGAGAACGCCGCCGAGATCGCGCTCGAACATCACCTCGGCATGACCTGCGACCCGGTCAGGGGGCTGGTGCAGGTGCCGTGCATCGAGCGCAACGGCCTGGGCGCGATCAAGGCCGTGAGCGCCGCCAGCCTGGCGCTCAGGGGCGACGGCACGCACCTGGTGCCGCTCGACGCCTGCATCGAGACCATGCGCCAGACCGGCGCCGACATGAACGAGAAATACAAGGAAACCTCGCTCGGGGGGCTGGCGGTCAACGTGCCCAACTGCTGAGGCGGGCGCGCCCTGTCGCACTGCCCTGCGTTCCGCCCTCGGCCCTGCGGACAGAGCGGGCTGTCGCTGCGGCCGCGCGAATGCCTGCTCTCGAAACCGAAGGCTAGACTTCCTTGACCAGATCGCCAAAGGGAAGCCTCACTCGTTCGCTGAAGAGACCTTGTGGCGTTCCGGTGCCCGCGCCGATCGTCATCGTGACCTCGGCAGATGGCGGAAGTCCCAGCAGCTTTCCGATGCCGCGTCGGTCGATCCCCCCCATCGGACAGGATTCGTAACCGTGTGCCGCAAGCGACAGCATGAGGTTTTCCGCGGCCAAGCTGGCCTGGATGTGGCCGTAAACGCGGTGGTCGGCACGCTTGACCGGCCCGTTCACCGTTGGCTCGCTTCTGCTTCTGTACCAGAACATCAACCTGCGCTTGAGGTTGTGAAAACCCAGGCGGTCGGTTGTCATCAACATCGGGACAATCGTTTCATAGTAGTCGCGGACCGAACCTTCCAACGGCTTCCTGCCGCCTTCGGTCATGATGCCGGACAGTTTCTCCAGATGCGATCGCCATTGATCGACGCGCGATACGATTGCGATGAGGTCTCCCGCAGTCGTGGCAGCCGGTTGGTTGAGGCATAGTTCGGCCAGGCGCCTCTTCTTCTCGTCATCCCGAACCCAGTAGATTTCATAGCATTGAAGGTTCGAGGAACTGGGCGCGAGAATGGCGTCCCGCAGGCAATCGCGCATGACGCGTTCGGGTATTGGAACACCGTCAAAAATCCGAATGGCGCGGCGGCCCCGGACGGTCTTCTTGAAACCAGGCAATGCGGATGTCTCGAACGATGGATTTGGCCGTTCGTCCTTTGAGATAACGACGCTATCCGATTTGCCCATTTCGCTCAGAGGGTTCGGAGTATGGGCCATCGAAATTCCTCCATTCCTTGCCGGCGTTTCAAATCCTCATGATACACTCAAGCAGGTATGAAAGCTTGACCCTGATCAACGCCGGAAACCCTTGATTTTGCTATAATGGTTTAGTCAAGCAATCATAGGGGAGAGGGGCCATGGATAATTCCGAAGCATATCAGGCAGCCAAAAAGCGCGTCGAAGCCAGGATGGGATTCTACACTCATTTGTCGGTTTATGCGGCTGTAATTCTCTTTCTCGCGATCATCAACTTCGTGACCTCATCCAGTACCGTTTGGTTCCACTGGCCGATGCTGGGGTGGGGAATCGCGGTGGCCCTTCATGCCCTTGCGGTTTTCGTATTTCCAGGCCGGTTCGCCATCACCGAAAGGATGATCGAAAAGGAGATGGGCAGGGTTCGAAAAGACCCCTGAGGAGGCGAACATGGCCGAAGACCATCCGAACGTCGTTTTGCTGTCGAAACTCAACCTTCGCGATCTGGCCGCCTCTGCGGCCCTGTTTTCGAACGATTTCGTTTGGCATTATTTCAACCCCAAACTCCCTGATGTCGCGGGAGACTACGTCGGAGTCGACGGGCTAAGGCAGTTCTTCGCGGCCGTTTCGGAAAAAACCGGCGGGACGTTCAAGGTCGAGCCGGTTTCAGCAATGCCGGTGGGCGAAGAACTGGTTGTCGTCCAGACCCGCAACACCATGACGCTAGAAGACAATCCGGTCGCCGTTGACGTCGTGGTCGTTTGGCGCGTCGTCGACGAAAAAATCGCCGAGGGCTGGGATATTCCGTCGGCTTTCACGCTGGCGACCTGAGGAATTGGCGCGGGAGACAGCCAACCCCGGCCCACAGGATCGCGCAGCCACGTCCCTGGCGCCGGCAGATATCGGAACCGCATGACGCGCCCGCTGCCGGTCGCCAGGCGGGCGCACCACCGACCGCAACAACGAGGACCGCTGCGATGGAAAAGAACAAATCGGATAACTGGGACGCCATCGTCGTCGGGTCCGGCATGGGCGGCATGACAGCGGCCGCCGCGCTGGCGAAAACGGGCCACAAGGTTTTGCTCCTGGAGCAGTACAAGACCTTGGGCGGCCTCACGCACAGCTTCTCTCGCGAGGGATTCACCTGGGATGTCGGCATCCACTATCTCGGCTGCCTCGCTCCGGACGATCGCGAACGCGCGTTGCTCGACTGGATTTCGCACACGCCGATGGAATTCGAACCCATGGGGTCGGTCTATGACAACCTGCATCTCGCTGACGCCCCGCCACTTGCGTTGTCGCGCCCCTTCGAGGCGCAGGAGCGCGACCTGAAAGATCGGTTCCCCGACGAGGCCGAAGCGATCGAGGCATGGATTGCCGCGCTTCGGGAAGGGCGGGAAATAATGTACACGATGGCGTCGACCCGCGCCATGCCCGACTTCGTCGGCCACATGATCGAATGGTGGAACCACCGGGCCATCAAGAAGTGGTGTGCCCGCACGACCAAGGAGGTCGTCGACAGCATCACGCGCAATCCGGAGCTGGCCGCAGCCCTTACCGCGCAATGGGGGGACCATGGAGGCCGCCCGCACAAGGCAAGCTTCGGGATGCATGCCCTGATCTGCGGCTCCTATCTGCAGAGCGGCGCATGGTATCCGGTGGGAGGCGGCAAGGCCTTTGCCGAACACCTGATTCCCACGATCGCCGAAGCCGGAGGAGAGGCTCGCGCCGGGGTGAAGGTCGACGCGCTTCTGGTCGAGAACGACAAGGTCGTCGGGGTGCGCACATCGGATGGCGAAGACATCCGTTCGGCCGTCGTCATATCCAATATCGGCGCGCGCGAGACGCTCGACAATCTGCTTCCGCCTGGTTTCGGCCCCGGCGACTGGATCGCCGAGATACAGGCATTGCCACCGTCGATCGCGCATTTCAGCCTGTTCCTGGGCTTCGAAGGCGACGTGGAAGAGGCCGGCGCCACGCGGTCGAACCACTGGTTCTATCCGACGGGAGAGGTCGACGTGATGTGGACGGATGCGCCAGAGGGCGATCCTCCCGGTTTCTTCGTCTCGTTCGCGTCGCTCAAGGATCCAGGCCACGATCCGGGCCCCAGGCAGAAACATGCGGGCGAAATGGTCGCCTGGACCGACTGGAGCAGTGTCGCCCGATGGGCGGACCTCCCCCCGGGCGCGCGCGGCGATGACTACAAGGCCTTCAAGAACCGGGTCGAGGACACGATGTTCGCGCAATTCAAGGCGAACTTCCCGGAGCTGGCGGAGCTCGTGGTCTTTCGCGAGCTTTCGACGCCTTTGGCGACGGCGGCGATCACCGGTCATCACGAGGGCCGCTTCTACGGGCTGGATGGGACGCCCGAGCGCGTATTGAGCGATGCTCTCAACGCGAAAACGCCGATCGAAGGGCTCTATCTCTCCGGGCAGGACGTGGTCAGCCAGGGCATTCAAGGCGCGCTCTGGGGCGGTATTCTCTGTGCCGCCAGCGTCGATCCGAAAGTGTTCAAACAGCTCAGAGGGTGATTTCCCGAACTGCGCCGCCATGCGGGCCATGTTCGTCAACGCCCGGCGCGGCCGTTGATGAAAGCCGCAGCATCTGTCGGTTCGGGCCCCGGCCGCCCGCTTGCCGCGACCTGCAACGGTTTCCGGTACCGGAACGGGACCGGCCGATCCGGGGGCGGCAGCGGCGAACCCCGCCCGGCACACCGAGCCCCGAACCCGCTTTGACATCCCCCGGATTTTGATGAAGCTGGGGCGGATCGGCGGCAGGGCGGGAAACGGACATGGGCGGCAACACAACACTCGGCATCCTGCTGATGGTCGTCTTCTGCGTTCTGGCGCCCCTGCAGGACACCTTTGCCAAGCTCGTCAGCGACAGCGTCGCGGTGGGTCAGGTCGCCGCCACCCGCTTTGTCTTTCAGGCCGCGCTGCTGCTGCCGCTGGCGGCTGTCCTCGGCGGTCTGCACCGGCCCGGACCGGCCGAGGCCGGGCTGCACCTGTTGCGGGGCGCGCTGCTGCTCGTCGCCACCGCCATGTTCTTTACCGCGCTGCGGTTCATGCCGCTGGCCGACGCCATCTCGATCTTTTTCGTCGAACCCTTCCTGCTGACGCTTCTGGGCGGGCTGCTCCTGGGCGAACCGATCGGCCCGCGCCGCTATGTCGCCTGCGCCATCGGGTTCGCCGGGGCGCTCATGATCATCCAGCCCAGCTTTCGCGAGGTCGGCGCGGTGGCGCTGCTGCCGCTCGGCACGGCGCTGTCGTTCGCGTTCTACATGATCGTCACCCGGCGGATGGCGACGCGGATGCACCCGATCACGCTGCAGGCCTATACCGGGCTTGCCGCGCTGGCCATCGCGCTGCCGCTGCTGGCGGGTTTCGACGGGTCCGGGCTGGCACCGCTCGATCCCTCCTGGCCGTCCGCGCGCGACGGCGCGTGGCTCATCGGGCTGGGGGTCGTCGCCACGCTCAGCCATATCAGCCTCAGCTATGCGCTGTCGTTCGCGCCGGCCTCGCTGATCGCGCCGATCCAGTATCTGGAAATCGTCGCCGCGACGGCACTGGGCTATGCCGTCTTCGGCGACCTGCCCGACCCGCTGGCCTATGCCGGCATCGCGCTGATCGTGGCCTCGGGGCTCTTCGTCTTCTTCCGCGAGCGTCATCTCGGCCGCCGCCCGCTGCCGCCGCCATAGCCATATGGAATCGCAGTTCGGTACATCGAAATCCGGGCGCCAACCGGATCGCAAGCGATCCGGGGGGGGCAGTCAGTCGATGTGCGAACATGGGATTCGGGTGACTGCGTTCAACTCTCAAGAACCGGCCCTGGATCGCCGGCCAGAAAACCTGAATCGCCTCCTGTCCCTATTCCGCCCGGCGGCGCCG
>CAZNMK010000103.1:0-656 GCA_964574045.1 uncultured Roseovarius sp.
CGCCGGTCTCGGATCATTGGGGTGCCTACGCCTGGGACGAGATCGCCACCTGGCGCACGATCAGTGCCTATGGCGGCCATTTCACCAGCGGCTATTTCCTCAACGCGGCCGACATGCAGAATGGCGTCGACGGGATCGAGGCGCGCCCCGAGAACCAGCGCATCTATGTGATGCTCTTTCAGCGCACGCTCTTCATGTCGCTGGTGATCTGCGGCGCCTGCATCCTGCTGGCCTATCCGGTGTCGTACCTGCTGGCCAACCTGCCGATGCGCACCGCGAACCTGCTGATGATCCTGGTGCTGCTGCCGTTCTGGACGTCGCTTTTGGTGCGCACCAGCGCCTGGAAGGTGATGCTGCAGCAACAGGGCGTGATCAACGACGTGCTGGTGTGGCTGGGGCTGGTCAACGATGCCGGCCGGCTGGTGATGATCAACAACCAGTTCGGCACCATCGTGGCGATGACGCATATCCTGCTGCCGTTCATGATCCTGCCGATGTATTCCGTGATGTCGACCATCAAGCCGGCCTATGTGCGCGCGGCGCGCTCGCTGGGCGCGACCAACTGGACGGCGTTCTGGCGGGTCTATTTCCCGCAGTCGGTGCCGGGGATCGGGGCGGGTTCGATCCTCGTCTTCATCCTCGCCATCGGCTACTAC
>CAZNMK010000103.1:666-8391 GCA_964574045.1 uncultured Roseovarius sp.
ACTGGTCGGGGGCACCACCGGCACCTTCATTTCCAACCGGATCGCCTATCACATCTCGTCCTCGCTCAACTGGGGGCTGGCGGCGGCGCTGGGCTCGATCCTGCTGGCGGCGGTGCTGATCCTCTACTGGGCCTACGACAAGATCGTGGGCATCGACAACGTCAAGCTGGGATAGCGCGATGGCGACTTACACGCTGAAATACGTCGAAAAGAAACCGCTGTCGTTCTCGCTGCCGGTGCTGGCGGCGGCGGGGGGCTTTGCCGGGCTGTTCGTCGGCGCGGCGCAGAGCACCATGCTGAACGGGATCGTCGGCGGTGCGGTGCTGCTGGCGGTGCTGGGGTTCCTGGCGCTGGCGGTGCTGGGGGAGGAGCGGGAAAAGCCCGCGCGCTGGGGTATCGTGCTGCTGATGGCGGCCGGCGGCTGGATCCTGGCCGGGCTGGCGGGACTGATCGTGGGCGCGATCTTCGGCTGGTTCTTCGGCTGGTTCATCTACTGGATCGGCGAGGGGCGCTACCGCGCCAACCTGCTGCCTTATCTCACGCCGGGGCAGGTGCTGGGGCATTATACCTTTCGCATCGTCTGCGGGCTGATCTTCTTTTTCCTGATCACGCCCATCGTGGTGGTGATGCCGCTGTCGTTCAACGCCGAGGACTTCTTTACCTTCACGCCGGAGATGCTGTCGCTCGACCCGGCCGGCTATTCGTTAAAGCATTACCGCGACTTCTTTACCAACCCGGACTGGCAGCAGGCGTTGTGGAACTCGGTGGCGATCGCGCCGGTGGCGACGTTTCTGTCGGTCAGTTTCGGAACGCTGGCGGCGATCGGGCTCAGTTCCGAGCACGTGCCGTTTCGCCGTGCGATCATGGCGGTCCTGATCTCGCCGATGATCGTGCCGCTGATCATCTCGGCGGCGGGGATGTATTTCTTCTACTCGCGGCTGGGGCTGCAGGGCACCTTCTGGGGCGTGGTCCTGGCCCATGCCGCGCTGGGCATTCCCTTCGTCATCATCACCGTGACCGCGACGCTGGTGGGTTTCGACCGTTCGCTGACGCGCGCGGCGGCCAACCTTGGCGCCAACCCGGTGACGACCTTTTTCCGGGTGCAGATGCCGCTCATCCTGCCCGGCGTGATCTCGGGCGGGCTTTTCGCCTTCATCACCTCCTTCGACGAGGTGGTGGTGGTGCTCTTCGTCGGCTCGGCCGGGCAAAAGACGCTGCCCTGGCAGATGTTCACCGGCCTGCGCGAGCAGATTTCGCCGACGATCCTGGCGGTGGCGACGATCCTGGTGGCGATCTCGATCGTTCTGCTGACGACGGTCGAACTGCTCAGGCGCCGGTCCGAGCGGCTGCGCGGGATGAGCCCGGGCTGAAGCAAGTTGCAACCGACCGGATTCATGCCCCCGCCCGGCCCCCGAGCCGGGGCCTGAACGGCGGTGGGATGAGGTTCCGGGTCAGGCCCGGGACGGGCGGTTCCGATTGGGTGCGACATGAACTAAGCGCGGTAGCGCGCGAGGAACATCTCGACCGCGCCGTTCACGACGCGCTCGATATCGGCATCGCGCACCTCGCCGCGCAGGCCGCACAGGTTGCGAACCAGAAGATCGGCCTTGCACAGATCGCCGAACTGGCTGGCGGCCAGGTCCATGTCGTGGATCCTGAGGACGCCCTGTTCGACATAGGGCGTCAGCACCGTGCGCATGCGTTCCCGCATCATCACCGGCCCCGAAGCATAGAAGCGCTGGCCGAGTTCGGGAAAGCGATAGGATTCGGCGACGCAGATGCGATAGACCTGCCGGCCGAAATCCGACAGGAAGAAGCGCACGATGCGATGCGCGGCCTCGCGCAGAACCTCCTCGATCGGCGCGCCGGTGCCGATGACGCCCAGCGCCTCGTCGGCCTGGCGGTTGCATTCGACGCGCGCGACCTCGGAGAACAGCAGCCGCTTGTCGGGAAAATAGCTGTAGAGCGTCGCCTTGGACACGCCGGCGGCACGGGCGATCTCGTCGACGCTGGCGCCCTCGAACCCGACGCGCAGGAACACCTGCCGGGCGCCTTCGAGAACCTGGTCGAACTTGCGGCCTTTCTTGATTTCCGCGGCCGTAGCCGTCATTGCTGATCTCCGGGATGCTGCCGGGCCACCCTAGCCGGGCCGGCGCGGCAACCGCAAGCCGGCGATGGCGGGACGGGCCTTGCCGCCGCCGGCTCGTCTACATTAGAATACTTCTAATTGGGAGACCTGCCGATGATACCCGGAGTGACCGCGCGCCGCCGCTTTGCCGATCTCGACGAGCAGGAAATCCTGGCGCTGGCGATCTCGTCGGAAGAGGACGACGGCCGCATCTACCGATCCTACGCCCAGATGCTGCGGGATGACTACCCCGATACGGCGCGGGTCTTCGACGGCATGGCCGAGGAAGAGGACCGCCACCGCCGCGCCCTGATCGAGCTGCACCGCAAGCGTTTCGGCGAGGTGATCCCCCTGATCCGCCGCGAACACGTGGCCGGATACTATGCCCGCCGCCCGGTCTGGCTGGTGGAGAACCTCGGGCTCGAACGCATCCGCGAAGAGGCCGCGGCGATGGAACGCGACGCCGAGCGGTTCTATCTCAAGGCCGCGGCGCGCAGCCGCGACGCCGATACCCGCAAGCTGCTGGGCGATCTGGCCGCCGCCGAGGCGCGCCACCGCGACCACGCGGCAACGCTGGAAGAGAAACACCTCGACGATGGCGCCCGCGCCGGCGAGGATCGCACCGCCCGGCGGCAGTTCGTGCTGACCTGGGTGCAGCCGGGCCTGGCCGGGCTGATGGACGGTTCCGTCTCGACCCTGGCGCCGATCTTCGCCACCGCGTTCGCCACCCATGACACCTGGACCACCTTTCAGGTCGGGCTTGCCGCCAGCGTGGGCGCGGGCATCTCGATGGGGTTCACCGAGGCCGCCAGCGACGATGGCGAGCTGTCGGGGCGCGGCAGCCCCGTCAAGCGCGGCATCGCCAGCGGTGTCATGACCGCGCTCGGGGGCCTCGGTCACGCGCTGCCCTATCTGATCCCGGACTTCGTCACCGCGACGGCGATCGCCATTGCCATCGTCTTTGTCGAGCTGTGGGCGATCGTGTGGATGCAGAACCGCTACATGGAAACGCCGTTCTTCCGCGCGACGTTCCAGGTCGTGCTGGGCGGCGCGCTGGTCTTTGCCGCCGGCATCCTGATCGGCAGCGGGTAAAGGGGGCTGTCTGCCCCCTCTTGCCCCGGACATCGGTCCGGGGCAATTCACCCCCGAGGATATTTCTCCAACAGAAGAAGCAACGATTTCTTAACCCTGTCGCGCCACGATCGGGGCGCGGTACAGGCGGGGACGCCGATGACCGCAACAGGAGAAGGCCGGGCGGCACAGGCATGCCCGGCGGGGGCAGGGGCAACTCTGTCCCCTTCTTCTGTTCGGCAAATATCCCGGGGGAGGCGCGGCCCCCCGGGGGGCCGCGGCGGGGGCGGCGCCCCCATAATCGCCATTGCGGCTTGCACCGCCGCCCGCCCATGCTAACAAGGCGGGAATGCTGGATATCTTTTTGCAGACGCTGCCGTTTTTCCTGATCCTCGGGCTCGGCTACGGGGCCGGGCTGACCCGGTTCTTTCCCGAGGAGGCGACGGCGTGGCTGACCAGGTTCGTCTTCTACTTCGCGCTTTCGGCGATGCTCTTTCGCTTTGCCGCCAACCTGTCGGTGGGCGAGGTGTTCGATATCCGCTTCGTCGCCGCCTATCTGTGGGCGACGGGGTTCGTCTACGGTCTCGTCATGCTGGTGGCGTTCCTGCGCGGCACGTCGATCGAGGAGGCGGCCATCGAGGCGCAGTGCGGGGTGATCGGCAATGTCGGTTTCCTGGGCGTGCCGATGCTGACGCTGCTGATGGGCGAGGCGGCGATCGGGCCGGTGATGCTGGTCTTGTCGATCGACCTGATCGTGTTCGGCTCGCTGGTGGTGATCCTGGTGACGGGATCGCGCGACGAGGGCGGCGGCGCGGCGGTGCTGCGCACGGTCGGCCTGGGGTTGCTGAAGAACCCGATGATCGTGGCGATCGTGCTGGGGCTCGGGTGGGCGGCGCTGAAGGTGCCGATGCCGGGGGTGATGAACGCCTTTCTCGAAACCCTGGGCGGCGCGGCGACGCCCGGGGCGCTTTTCGCCATCGGCGCCTCGCTGGCGTCGAAATCGGCCGAGCGGCCCTTTGTCGCGGGATGGCTGAGCCTGTCGAAGCTGGTACTGCACCCGGCGGCGGCGGCGTTCGCGGCGCTGGTGCTGTTTTCGGTCGAACCCTATGCCGCGGCGGTGATGATCGCCGCCGCGTCGCTGCCTGTGGCGGGCAATGTCTATATCCTGGCGCAGCATTACGGGGTCGCGCCGCACCGGGTTTCGGCCTCGATCCTGATCTCGACGGCGCTCGCGGTGCTGAGCGTGTCGCTGGTGATCGGTTGGGTCGGTATGCTTTACTGACAGCTGGTGCCGGCGGAAAAGGAGGCTTGAAGAGAATGGAAACAGTTTCGGAAAACGTCTGTTTCGGCGGGCAGCAGGGGGTTTACACCCACGCGTCCGAGGTTTGCGGCTGCGATATGACCTTTGGTCTCTACCTGCCGCAGGAGGCGCGCGATGCCCCGGTGCCGGTGCTGTGGTACCTGTCGGGGCTGACCTGCACCCACCAGAACGCGATGGAAAAGGCGGGCGCCCAGCTCTGGGCCGCCGAGCAGGGGCTGGCGGTGGTCTTTCCCGACACCAGCCCGAGGGGCGAGGGCGTGGCCGACGACGACGCCTATGACCTGGGCCAGGGGGC
The DNA here is from genome assembly GCA_964574045.1 of uncultured Roseovarius sp. GTDB lineage: Bacteria > Pseudomonadota > Alphaproteobacteria > Rhodobacterales > Rhodobacteraceae > Roseovarius. Next base: position 5,482 of record CAZNMK010000103.1, read on the forward strand.
GGGGTTCTATGTCAACGCCACCCAGGCGCCCTGGGCGCCGCATTTCCGGATGTGGGACTATGTCGCCGAAGAATTGCCGGCGCTGATCGGGGCGGAATTCGCGCTCGACATGGAGCGCCAGGCGATCACCGGGCATTCGATGGGCGGGCATGGCGCGCTGACGCTGGCGATGGGGCTGCCGGGACGGTTCCGATCGGTTTCGGCCTTCGCGCCGATCTGCCATCCGAGCGCCAGCGACTGGGGCCGCAAGCAGTTCTCTGCCTATCTCGGCGGGGACGAGGCCGCCTGGGCGGCGCACGACGCCACGGCCCTGATGCGCGCGCAGGGCTTCGACGGGCCGATCCTGACCGACACCGGCACCAGGGACCAGTTCTTCGGCTTGCTGGGCACCCACGATTTCGCCCATGCCGCGGCCGAGCGCGGCCAGACCGCGACGCTGCGGCTGCAGCCGGGCTACGATCACAGCTATTTCTTCGTCCAGAGCTTCATGGAGGATCACATGTCCTTTCATGCCGAAGCGCTCTACGCGGGGGCGGCATGAGCCAGCCGGGCCACTACGATCTGATCATCATCGGGTCGGGGCCGGCCGGGCGCGCGGCGGCGATCCAGGCCGGCAAGCTCAAGCGCCGGGTGCTGGTGGTCGACCGGCGCGACCGGCTGGGCGGGGTGTCGGTGCATACCGGCACGATCCCGTCGAAGACCCTGCGCGAGACGGTTCTGAACCTGTCGGGCTGGCGCGAGCGCAGCTTTTACGGCCGCTCCTACCGGGTCAAGCATGACATCCGCGCCGACGACCTCAAGGCGCGGTTGCACAAGACGCTCGACTACGAGGTCGACGTGCTGGAACACCAGTTCAATCGCAACCTTGTCGAGACCCTGAACGGGCTGGCGCGGTTCACCGGCCCGCACGAGCTGGAAGTCGCGACCGACGCCGGCGACGTGACGCGGCTGACGGCGGAGCGGTTCCTGATCGCCACCGGCACGCGCACGCACCGGCCCGCCGATGTGCCGTTCAACCGCCGCAGCATCGTCGACAGCGACGAGTTCCTTGAACTGGCGCGCATTCCGCGCAGCCTGGTGGTGGTCGGCGCGGGCGTGATCGGGGTGGAATACGCCACCATGTTCTCGGTGCTCGACGTGCGGGTGACGCTGATCGAGCCGCGCGAGAGCTTTCTCGATTTCATCGACCGCGCGATCATCGAGGAATTCACCCACCAGATCCGCGACAACGGTGTCGATCTGCGCCTGGGCACCGCCATCGAGCGGATCGAGGATGCCGGCGAGCATGTCGAGGTCAGCCTTGCCAACGGCCGGCACGTGCGGGCCGAGACGCTGCTCTTCGCCGCCGGGCGGATGGGGGCCACCGACCGGCTGAACCTGGCCGCCGCGGGGCTGGAGACCGACCGTCGCGGTCGGCTCGAGGTCGACCGCAAGACCTATCGCACGGCGGTGCCGCACATCTATGCCGCCGGCGACGTGATCGGGCATCCCAGCCTCGCGTCGACGGCGCTCCAGCAGGGGCGGGTGGCGGCCTGCCACGCGCTCGAGACCCCGACCCTGCCGGAAAGCCCGTGGTTTCCCTACGGCATCTACTCGGTGCCCGAGATTTCGACCTGCGGCATGTCGGAAGAGGAGATGCAGCAGCGCGGCATCCCCTACGAGGTGGGCATCGCGCGCTTTCGCGAAACCAGCCGCGGGCACATCATGGGGCTGGAGCACGGGCTGGTGAAGATGCTTTGCAGCCTCAAGACCCGCCGCGTCCTGGGGGTGCAGATCGTCGGCGAGGGCGCGACCGAACTCATCCACATCGCCCAGGCGGTGCTGAACCTAAAGGGCACGGTGGATTACTTCGTGCAGAACACCTTCAACTATCCCACCCTGGCCGAGGCCTATCGCATCGCCGGGCTCGATGCCTTCAACCGGATGCCGATCCCCGAGGAATATAAGGTGCGGCGCGAGGGGAAAGGAAATTGAGGCCAAAATACAGAAGTCGCCTGGAAAGTGCCGCCGGTCGGGTGTGACAAGATCGACTCGACGATTATATTGTCATTCACAGTCACGCGAAATCATCTCGAAGATCGAACGCATCTGTCACATGATGAGATCAGACGGGAGACACGCCATGATGGTCACTGAAGAACTCAAAGACAGGGTCAAGCAAGCGATCATTGATCGTTTCGATCCTGGTGTGATCCGAGATGTTAGACTGGAGTCCATTGAGGTTGTCGAGGATCAAGAGGAAATCAGGTTTGTCTTTACCATCGAGACCGACGCAGACCCGGAAATGATCGGCAGACGCTTCTTTGGCCTGACAGACAAGGTGCGAATCGCTTTGGGAGAGGACTGGCGCGGATATTTCCCCATCCTACAGTCGGAGATCGACCGTGGCGCCGCGGCCTGACCCAGGGCTAGCCAGTGGATTTCTGAGGACAGCGCGCCAACTGATACCGCGAGGACACAAGCCAGATCAGGCGCGCCTGCGGCGCAGCGTCAGCAGCAGCTATTACGCGATGTTTCACGCGCTGGCGCGTTTGTGTGCTGATGGACTGGTGGGCACGCAGTCTGCGAAGCGATCGAACAAGGCGTGGGTCGAGGTTTATCGGGGATTGGCGCATGGCGCGTGTCTTCAGGCATGCGAGAGGGCGCACAAGATCAACTTCCCGCAGGAAATCAAAGATTTCGCCGATGCGTTTCAGCAACTGCAAGCGGATCGAGAGCGCGCTGACTACGATCCGAGCGCGCGTTTTTCAAAGGAAGACGCGCTGCAAAAGCTCGGCTTGGCGGAAGCGGCTGTTGCTGCGCTTCGGGATGTGCCGAGGCTTGACAAACGAGCCTTTGCCGCCTGGGTCCTGATCACCAGCCCCGGGGCGCAGAAAGCAAGAAAAAACCAAGCGTGAAAGCCGGTCCTCC
>CAZNMK010000104.1:0-8364 GCA_964574045.1 uncultured Roseovarius sp.
CAAAGGATCGTCCAGTTGATCTGCAACGCTCCGGCGAACAGACCGAGGGCAGCCCCCGCCCGGGGGGGCGGGTCGTGCCGCAGGCATGCCTTCGGCATGGGGCTGCCCGGCGGTGCCGCCGGGCGGAATGGGGACAGGAGGCGATTCAGGTTTTCTGGCCGATGATCTAGGGCAGAAAACGGGAGGGAAACCCTTGCCCCGGGTCAGGCCCGGGGCCTTGCCCGGCCGGCAAGAGAACCCCCGGCTCGGAGGCCGGGTCGGGGACTGCCTGGCTGACGTTGTCCGCACTCAGTCCCAGCAGCTGACCAGGACCGTCATGCCGGTGGCGCGTTCCGCCAGCGTCTCGGGCGACAGCGGCAGGCGGTCCTGGGATTGCGCCGGGCTAATGCCGGCCTCCGCCAGCACCGCGCGCAGCGCCTCGGCATCGGCGGCAAAGCTGACGCCCTCGGGCAGCTGCCGGCCCTGCTGGCTGGCGGGCAGCAGCATGCCCACCACCGCGCCGTAGCCGTCCACCACCGGTCCGCCGGCATCGCCGTCGAGCGCGTTCAGTGCCAGACGCTTGAGGTCCCTTTCGCCGCCCAGGCCGCGGAGATCGGCCAGTTCGCCGTAGGTCAGCGTCGGCGCGCCCAGAACGCCGCCGTAGGAATAGCCGGCCAGCGCGATCTCGGACTTGATGCGCGGCGGCGCGCTGGCAAAGGCGGCCACCGCAATCGGCGCCATCGGATCGGCCGGGCGCAGCACCGCGACGCCCAGCCGGTCGTCGATGGCGATGACCTGCGCGGCGTAATCCTCGTCCAGCGTCACCCGCTCGCAGCCCTGCACCGCCTCAAGCGTCGTAACCACCGTGCCCTGCGCATCGACGAAAAAGCCCGAGCGCGACAGCTTGGGCTGCCGGATCTCGAGGCCCGAGACCAGGTCTATGCGCTCTTCGGTGTCGCCGCCGGCGGCCGGGTCGAGCACGCCCTCGATGCGCTCGAAACTGGCCTGCATCTCGTCCATCAGGCGGGTGCGGCGGTCCTCGTCGCCCGCGGGCCAGATCAGGGTGAAGCCCTTGATCTGCCCGTCGCGCAGCGTCACCTGCGTCTGCGACACGATGCGGTCGTCGCGTCCGATCAGGGTGAAGTCGTCGCCGTTCACCTGGCGCGGGCCCTCGGGCGGCACGATTTCCAGCGTCTGCATGATGTCGTAAAGCCCGACCATGGTGTTGCGGTCGCCGCGCTGGCTGATCAGCAGCACCCGCGCCTCGGGCATGTCGCCGCTGGCGTTGAAATGCGCGAAGGGCGGCTCGTAATGGTCGAACGCCACCACCCCCAGCGGCAGTTTCATCCGGATGCCGGTGGCGTCGTCGCGCACCGTGCGCAGCCCCAGCCCGTCAAGCACGGTGTTGTAGCCGTTCAGCAGCTGGATGCGCTGGCGCGTGGTCATGATGCCGGTGGGCTCATGCCCGTTGTCGCGCTGCCAGGCGGCCATCGCCGCGCGCGTGCCGGGGCCGAAGGCGGCGTCGATGATGCTCTGGTAATAGCCCGCCCATTGCAGCGCCTCCTGGATCTGGGCGCGCTCGTCGCGGGTCAGCCGGGCCTCGTTCTGGCGTGCCTCGGCGGGTGTCTCGAACGGGATTTCGGGCTCGGGCACGACCTGGGGGGCAGGATCGCCCTGGGCATGGGCGGCAGTGAAATGGAATGCAAGAACGAGCGTGAAAAGAACGACATTCGCAATACGCGTCATGGAGATACCTTCTTGTCTGGGCCTTGTTACCGGTCCTGACGCCTTTTCTAGCAAATATGGCCGCGCTTGCATCCAAAATATGCGCGCCCCCGCGATTGACCCGGCCCGAGCCGCGCCGTAGGTAGTTGCCGATCCCGGCAAGGGCCCGCGAAAGGGGCGAGAATGGCGCAAGAACAGGAAAAACCCCGCAGCTTTCAGGAGGTCATCCTGCGGCTTCAGTCCTATTGGGCGGCGCGGGGCTGCGCCATCCTGCAGCCCTACGACATGGAGGTGGGCGCCGGCACCTTTCACCCCGCCACGACGCTGCGCAGTCTCGGGCCGAACCACTGGGCGGCGGCCTATGTCCAGCCCTCGCGCCGCCCGACCGACGGGCGCTATGGCGAGAACCCCAACCGGTTGCAGCACTATTACCAGTACCAGGTGCTGATCAAGCCCAGCCCGCCCGATCTGCAGGCGATCTATCTCGGCTCTCTCGAGGCGATCGGCATCGACCTGCGGCTCCACGACATCCGCTTTGTCGAGGACGACTGGGAAAGCCCGACGCTGGGCGCCTGGGGCCTCGGGTGGGAGGTCTGGTGCGACGGCATGGAGGTGAGCCAGTTCACCTATTTCCAGCAGGTGGGCGGGCACGACTGCGCGCCGGTCTCGGGCGAACTCACCTACGGGCTCGAGCGGCTGGCGATGTATGTGCTGGGTGTGGGTCACGTCATGGACATGCCCTTCAACGACCCCGATGCGCCCATCGCGCTCAGCTATGGCGACGTCTTTCGCCAGGCCGAGGAGGAATACAGCCGCTTCAATTTCGACGTCGCCAATACCGATGTCCTGCTGGGGCAGTTCGAAGAGGCCGAGACCGAATGCGCCGCCATCCTCGCCGCCCCCGCCGACGACCCGAAGACCGGCAAGCGCATCGTCATGGCCCAGCCCGCCTATGACCAGTGCATCAAGGCCAGCCACATCTTCAACCTGCTCGACGCGCGCGGGGTCATCTCGCCGACCGAACGGCAGGCCTATATCGCCCGCGTGCGCGCGCTGGCGAAACAATGCGCCGACGCGTTCGTCGAGACCGATGCCGGGGGCCGGGCGGCGTGACCGGCAAGATTCTGGCCGGGGTCATCGTGGCCGCCGCGCTCCTCGCCGGGGCGGCGATCTATTACCTTCAGGTCTATGCCTTCTACGAACGGCTGGCGCCCACCGGGCCGAATGACGTGCAGCTGACCGCGCGCGCGACCGGCACGCCCGAGCCGCTGGCGCATACCGGGTTTCAGGCCATCGACGCCGAGAGTTCGCCGATCCGCTACCGCGCCTGTTTTCACACAGATCTCGACCCCGAGACGCTGGCCGCGCGGTTCACGCCCTACGCCGATCCGGTGCCGCTCGAGGCCCCGGGGTGGTTCGATTGCTTCGACGCCGGCGCCATCGGCGCCGCACTCGAGGCCGGGCGCGCGCGCGCCTTTCTCGGGCAGGAGAACATCCGCTATGGCATCGACCGCGTCGTCGCGATAACCGGGGCGGGCGACGGCTATGCCTGGCACCAGATCAACCGCTGCGGCCGGGTCGTTTTCGACGGCCGTCCCGCGCCCGAGGGTTGCCCGCCGCCGCCGGAAGGATATTGAAGCGATGGCTACGAAAGAGGATATCCTGGAACAGATCGCCGAGGAGTACTTCGCATCGAAGGGCTTTTTCGTGCAGCATAATGTGAAGTTCAAGCCGCGTGCCGATCACCCGGATTTTGTAGTCACGCAGGATTCGAACCACAGTGACATAGACGTTCTGGCGTTGCACCCCACGAAGCAGGGGCCCGATGGCGTAGTCGCGGTCAGTTGCAAGAGCTGGCAGGCCGGTTTCAACCCGCAGCGAGAGATCGACGCAATCATGAACAACAAGATCATAGCCGGACGGGAGCGGTGGCGTTTCTTTCGTGAATTGTGCGAGCCGAAATGGTCGGAGGCGTTCGTGGCCAAGGTTCGGAAAATGACGGGACGCGAGAAGTTCACCCATGTTACGGCGGTCGCACGCATCCGTGGTGACCGCGCGATCTGGGAAAACCACCAGCCTTTCCAGCAAGAAATGCGGGGAAACCCGGTCAAACTGATAACCTTTCGAGACATGCTGAAGGATATTGAGGCATCATTGACCACGACCGTGGCGTCGACTGAAGTCGGCAGAATGATCCAGATGTTCCGTGCCGCCGAACTGAAACTGAGCTAGATATTTATGCCCGACCTGCTGATCGAACTCTTCTCCGAGGAAATCCCCGCCCGGATGCAGACGCGCGCGGCCGAGGACCTGCGCCGCCTGATGACCGACGGGCTGGTCGAGGCAGGGCTGACCTATGCCGGGGCCGCGGCCTTTTCCACGCCGCGCCGCCTGACGCTCGCGCTCGAGGGGCTGAGCGCGGCCTCGCCCACGCTGCGCGAAGAGCGCAAGGGCCCCCGCGTCGGCGCGCCCGAAAAGGCGATAGAGGGCTTTCTGCGCGGCGCCGGGATCGGCCGCGACGAGCTGGAGGTGCGCGACGAGAAGAAGGGCCAGGTCTATGTCGCCACCATAACCCGGCCCGGGCGCGCGGCCGATGTCATCGTCGCCGAGGTGCTGGAGCGGGTAATCCGCGATTTTCCCTGGCCCAAGTCGATGCGCTGGGGCGCGCGCAGCCTGCGCTGGGTGCGCCCGCTGCACTCGATCCTTTGCATTCTGACGAACGACGCCGGCGAGGCGGAGGTGGTCGACATGGAACTCGACGGCATCCGCGCGGGCGACAGCACCGAAGGCCACCGCTTCATGGGCACGGGCCGCTTTGCGGTGACCGGATACGAGGATTACGCCGAACGTCTGCGGCGCGACAAGGTGATGCTGGACCCCACCGAACGCGCCGCCCACATCCGGCATGAGGCCGAGAACCTGGCCTTTGCCGCCGGGATGGAACTTGTCGAGGACAAGGCGCTGCTCTCGGAGGTCGCGGGGCTGGTGGAATGGCCGGTGGCGCTGATGGGCGAGATCGGGGCCGATTTCCTCGACCTGCCCGCCGAGGTGCTGCAAACCTCGATGCGCGAGCATCAGAAGTTCTTTTCCGTCCGCAACCCCAAGACGGGCCGCATCGAGCGCTTCGTCACCGTCGCCAATATCGACACCCCCGATGACGGTGCCACCATCCTTGCCGGCAACCGCAAGGTGCTGGCGGCGAGGCTTTCGGACGCCAAGTTCTTTTGGGAGAACGATCTGCGCGTCGCCCGCGCGGGCATGGGCCCGTGGCTGGAACGGCTCGGCGCCGTCACCTTCGAGCGGCGGCTGGGCAGCCAGGCGGAACGCATTGCCCGCATCCGCGCGCTGGCCCGCGATCTGGCCCCGGCTGTCGGTGCCGAGGCAGAGATGGCCGACGAGGCCGCGCGCGTCGCCAAGGCCGACCTCAGTTCCGAGATGGTCTTTGAATTCCCCGAGTTGCAGGGCGTGATGGGGGGCTGCTACGCGCGCGAGGCCGGCCTGCCCGACGCGATTGCGGCGGCCTGTTCCGAACACTACGCGCCGCTCGGTCCCTCGGACGCTGTGCCGTCCGCGCCGGTCTCGGTTGCCGTGGCGCTGGCGGACAAGCTGGATACGCTGACCGGGTTCTGGGCCATCGACCAGCGGCCAACGGGCTCGAAGGACCCGTTCGCGCTGCGCCGGGCGGCGCTGGGGGTGATCCGCATCGTGCTGGAGAACGGCCTGCGGCTGAAACTCGACCGTCATGTCGATGCCCAGCTCCTGCGCCACAAGATCGCGCTCAATGCGCGCAAGGCCAGCGAGGGCGAGATCGACACGCTCGAGGAAATCCTGCAGGAGGTGGCCGAACGCGGGGTGTTCGGCGCGGCCTTCCGCGCGGTGATCGACCGTATCGGGAGAACGGATGGCGCCCCCGACACCGGCGAGGGCAGCCTGCTGCGCACCATCGGCGATCTCGTGCCCGACCTGTCGACCGACCTGCTGGCGTTCCTGCACGACCGCCTCAAGGTGTATCTGCGCGACGAGGGGCTTCGTCACGACGTCATCGACGCCTGCCTGGAACTCGACGGCGGCGACGACCTGGCGCTGATCGCGGCCCGCGCCCGCGCGCTGCAGGCGGTGCTGGCCACCGAGGATGGCGAGAACCTCGTGCAGGGGTTTCGCCGCGCCAACAACATCCTCGCCCAGGCCGAGGAAAAGGACGGGGTCGAATACTCCTTCGGCGCCGACGCGAAATTCGCCGAAGGGCCCGAGGAAAAGGCGCTCTTCGCCGCGCTCGACGCGGCCGAGGGCGCGATCTCCAGGGCCGGCGAGACCGAGGATTTCACCGCCCAGATGGCCGCGATGGCGGGCCTGCGCGCGCCCATCGACGCGTTTTTCGAGGCGGTGCAGGTCAACACCGACAACGAGGTCGTGCGCCGCAACCGGCTGAACCTGCTGGCCCGCATCCGCGCGATCTGCCTGCAGGCCGCGGACCTCAGCCGGCTCGAAGGGTAGGGCGACCCACCGCCCGCCCCGGCCCCGAGCCGGGGCCCCGGGTCAAGCCCGGGGCGCGGGGGGCCAGCCTGCGCGCATGGGCCGGCGCCACAGAATCCTTGCCTTTGTCCGAGCAAAGCGCGATGATGCCGCGGTGCAGAAAAACGACCCGCATATCACCCTGATCTCGGCCGACGCGCCGATCGCGGCCGATACCCATGGCGGCCGGGCCAAGTGCCTGCAGCGGCTGGTGCGGCTCGATCTGCCGGTGCCCTGCACGCTGGCGCTGTCGTTCCAGACCGTCCGCCGCATCGCCGCGGGCGAGATGCCCGATCCTGCACGGCTGCTCGCGCCTTTCGACGCCGACGCCATTCTGTGCGTGCGTCCCTCGTCGGAAGACCCCGACTGGGGCGGGCCGGGTGCGGTGCTCAATATCGGCATGAACGACGCCCGGTACGTGGAATTCTCCGAACGCATCGGCCAGACCGCCGCCGCCGCGCTCTATCTGCGCTTCGTGCAGAGCTTTGCCGTGCATGTGGCGCGGCTCGACGCGGACGTTTTCGACGGTGTCGCCGCCGACCCGGTGCTGGGGCTCAAGCAGGCGCTCGCCGCCTACGAGGAAGAGACCGAAGAGGAATTTCCCCAGGACCCCGCCGTGCAACTGACCGAGGTGCTGCGCTCGATGGCGCGGGCATGGGAAGGCACCAGCGCGCGGCTGCTGCGCCAGGCCAAGGGCGCGCCGGCCGATGCCGGGCTGGGCCTGGTGGTGCAGGAGATGGCGCTGGGCCTGGGCGAGGGCGAATGCGGCTCGGGCGTGATGCAGCTCGTCGATTCCCAGACCGGCGCGCGCCAGATCACCGGCCGCTATCTGAGACAGAGCCAGGGCCGCGACGCCTTGCGGCGCGGGGCCGATGCGCTCTATCTCGGGCGCGATCCGCGCGGACCCTCGCTCGAGGAAACGGCGCCCGAGGCGTTTGCGCTGCTCAAGGCGCATACCGCGCTCATGCGCGAGCGGCTGCGCGAGGAGATGCAGGCGGAATTCACCATCGAGAACGGCCGCGTCTATCTGCTGGATGGCGTGCGGGTGACGCGCACCGCCCGCGCCGCCATCGCCATCGCCGTGGCGCTGGCCGAGGACGGCATCATCTCGCGCGAGGAGGCGCTGATGCGCGTCGAGCCGCGGGCGCTCAATGAGCTCTTGCACCGGCAGGTCGACCCGACAGTGCCCCGCGACCGGCTGGCGCGCGGCATCGGCGCCAGCCCCGGCGCCGCCAGCGGCCGGGTGGTCTTTTCCTCGACCGAAGCCCAGGCGAGCGCCGCGCGCGGCGAACCCAGCATCCTGGTGCGGCGCGAAACCAGTTCCGAGGATATCCGCGGAATGCACGCCGCCGTCGGCGTGCTGACCCAGCGCGGCGGCATGACCAGCCACGCCGCCGTGATCGGGCGCGGCATGGGCAAGCCCTGCGTCGTGGGCGTCTCGGACATCCAGATCAACCTGCGCCGCAAGCAGCTGGCGTTCAGCGGCGGCCGTGTGCTGAAGGCCGGCGACTGGATCACGCTCGACGGCACCAGCGGCGATGTGCTGGCGGGTGATACGCCGCTTCTGGAGCCCACCCGCGACCCGGCGCTGGCCACGCTGATGATCTGGGCCGATGCCGCGCGCGACATCGCCGTGCGCGCCAATGCCGACACCCCCGCCGATGCCGAGGTCGCGCGCAGCTTCAAGGCCGAGGGCATCGGCCTGTGCCGGACCGAGCACATGTTCTTCGAGGCCGACCGCCTGACGGTGATGCGCGAGATGATCTTTGCCGACACGGGCGAGGATCGCGCCGCGGCGCTGGAACTGCTGTTGCCGATGCAGCGGGCCGATTTCATCGACCTTTTCCGCATCATGCAGGGCCAGCCTGTCTGCATCCGCCTCTTCGACCCGCCGCTCCATGAATTCCTGCCCTCCGACCGCTCGGGCCTGCGCGAACTGGCCGAGGCGCTCGATCTGCCGCTCTCGGACGTCACCCGCCGGGTCGAGGCGCTGGGCGAGTACAACCCCATGCTGGGCCTGCGCGGCGTGCGCCTCGGCGTCACCATGCCCGAAATCTACGAGATGCAGGCGCGGGCGATCTTCGAGGCGACGGTCGCCGCCAGCCGCGAGGGCGAGCCGGTGGTGCCCGAGATCATGATCCCGCTGGT